>CAMDHJ010000027.1 GCA_945897865.1 Tepidiphilus sp. J10 | reverse complement strand
CTGCCGATGTTCACGCTGAGCAGACTGTTGCTGCGCAACAGATGTGCCAGGTCAACATTCAATCGTTCCAGCTTACTCAGGGTTTCTTCCAGCGCGTCGAGATGTTTCTTTTCATCCTGTAGACGCTCGTCGCTTTCATGGCATGCGAGACAGGCAGTCCAGACTTCTTTCAGCCAGCCGTTAAGTTCTTGCAGATCAATCAGCGAAGGCGCAGCGGCATCGCTTGGAAAGTCGATGGCGTGACTTTCGCCACACTGTTCAAGCAGCTTTGAAAGGCGAGATTCCGCTTCCAGCCAGGCTTCCCGATAAAGCGCTGCAGGTGAATCCGGCAACAGATCGGGCAATGCAGCCAGCGAGCCAGATTGATTATTGAAGGTGCCCGGATTGAACACCCCAAAGCGGGCCAGTTCCAACGCGGCATCCGGCGCTTCCGATGCCAGCATCAGTAGTTGAATCTTCACCAGGGGTTCAGCGCGCAGCATTATCCAACCTCGTCAAATAAGCGCATCACATGACCTCTTGCGGTGTGCGTTGCAGCGCCAACCGGATGTCGGCGGCGGACAAGCCAAGATGGCGACCGCGCAATACGGCGCGTACAGCGCGCAAATCCCGTTCACGCAAGATCAGATAGGCGAAGGCGCGGGTAATTGCCGGTGCATCGGTGCGCAGGACTTTCACGGCAAACTCAGCCGCGATGTGATCCATGGTAGAAAAAACAGCGGGAATATCAGCTACGGTAGAAAGTCGAGCCCGCCATTCCGGCGGCAATTCGGCCAACACCGCTTCCGGGCTGCCCAATGCAGCGAGCTCACGCAGACGTGCACCAGTCAAACTGTAATGCGAGCCGACCAACAGAAAATAGACCTGCGCCGGCGGCAAGTTGTAATTGAATCGGTAACGCAGCAACCAGACCAGATTGATGCGATCAATCAAGTTGCTCATCAAGCCGCGAAAACCCGGCCCGGCACAGTTTTCGAGTGCTCTCGCGCGTTGCGCGAGACCTTCGTAATAGGCACGGTCAAGCGCGGCATCGAGATGGAACGGGTCATGGCTCTGCTCGAAAGCACGCCGCGCTTGACGCACGATGGAGGTATATGGTCCGGCCTCAAGACGGCGCAGCAACTCGCTGACATCTTCCGCCAGCGCCAGCTCCTGATGATCCAGGCGCCCGAAGGAGCCCATCGGTGTCAACCGCGTCAACAAGGTGGCGGACCGCTCTCCGGTCATCTTGCCGCGCAACAAGGTCTTGACGTTGGAAACTTCAAAACGCGCCGTCCAGTAAATCAGGAAATTCCGCGCCGCCCCGTTGAGCGGGCGGATCAGCACCCGGGTTTCTTCCAGGGTCTGAGCAATGATGCGTTGTTCCAGCGAAAGCGGGTCGGTACCACCGGCTATCGCATGATCCGGACTGCTGAAACCCGCTGCCAGTTGCAGCAGTCCGCGCTCGGCAAGCGTGTTTGCCATATCAGCATCGCTGGCGCGCAACAAGACATCAAAATCCTCGGCATGCCACAGGCGGCCGGAATACAGACTGACACGGGTATTCAGATAGGCGGACATGTTCCGGGAGCCGTTTGATTGGGCTTCAAACAGTCGGGTCGAGCAATAAATTCAACGCGGCTTCGACGGCTTCTTGCTCATGACGGGAAGCCATATCGCGCAAATTACGCTGTCGTTCCTCGTACTTGCGACCCAATTCTGCTACCGCCTGCTCGGCACGGCCCTGCGCTTCCTTCAGGAACGGTTCGCGCAAATTGGCGCGATTGGCTTCAAAGCGTGCTTCCGCTTCGTGCACTCCAGCCAGCGCGGCATCCAACATCTTCTGGCGCTCCTGGCTAGCAGATTCGATGATTCCCTGCGCCCGGGCTTCAGCTTCTAACAATCGCTTGAGTTGGTCTTCCATTTTTTCAACCCGTCGAAGGGTTCCTTTTTGCGCGGATCTATTACTTGACTATTTAATTAACTACTTAATTACCTGCCCGACTGTTTCCCCCGCCCTCTCGCAAGAGGACGGAGGAAGCATCACTTCACTTTGACTTGCACCAATTCTTCGCCATCCGGATCGGTCACATGCACCGCGCAAGCGAGGCAGGGATCGAAGCTGTGGATGGTACGCAGAATCTCCAGCGGCTGTTTCGGATCGTGCATAACGTGGTTGTTCTCCAACGCCGCCTCGTAAGCACCCGGTTGTCCCAGCGTGTCGCGCGGACCGGCATTCCAGGTACTCGGCACCACGGCCTGATAGTTGCTGATCTTGCCATCGTCGATATTGATCCAGTGGCTCAAACCACCGCGCGGCGCTTCCAGTAGACCGACACCGTGCATATGCGACGGCCAGGTAGCGGGATCCCAGTATTGATCGTTGAAGGTACGCACCTCACCGGCCTTGATGTTGGCCATCAAGCTGTCGAACCAGCCTTGCATGCCGTCGGCCAGTACTTTCGATTCCAGTGTTCTAGCCGCTGTCCGACCCAGCGTCGAGAACAGCGCGGTCACCGGCACATCCAGCGTCTTCAGCGTGTAGTCGACCAATTCCTTGGTCTGCTTGTGGCCGGTGGCGTACATCATCAGGACGCGAGCGAGCGGGCCGACTTCCATCGGCTTGCCCTGCCAGCGTGGTGATTTCAGCCAGGAGTACTTCTGCTCGATATCGAGATGCTCGTAAGGCGGTTTCGGGCCGGTGTAATTGAGCTCGGTCTCACCCTTGAACGGATGCAGTCCTTGATTGTCACCCTGGCTGTACTTGTACCAGGAGTGATTGATGAATTCCTGAATCTCGTTGTCGGCATCCAGATCAATCGGATGGATGGTGGACAGATCCTTGTTCAGAATGACGCCACGCGGAATCATGTAGGAATCGGTGTCCCAGAAGCTCTTCGAGGGCAGATCGCCGAATGACAGGAAATTGCCACCGGTATCGCCAATGGCACCCCAGTCCTTGTAGAACGAGGCAATTGCCAGCGTGTCCGGGACATAGACTTGATCGACAAAATCGCGCATCTGCTTGATAACGTTCTGCACGGTTTGCAGGCCGACCATATTGACCGCGGTACCGGACTGGCCACCTACTTTGTTCTCGACTGCGGTATGCACGGAAATCGCGGATGGGACGCCGCCGACGACAAAGTTGGGGTGCGGATTCTTGCCGCCGAAGATGGCATGCAGTTTGACCACATCGCGTTGCCAGGCGAGCGCTTCCAGATAATGTGCCACCGCCATCAGGTTGGCTTCCGGCGGAAGTTTGTAGGCTGGATGGCCCCAATAGGCATTCGAGAAAATGCCCAACTGGCCTTGCTCGACGAAGGTCTGCACCTTTTTCTGCACATCGGCAAAGTAACCCGGCGATGACTTGGGATAACTGGAAATGCTCTGTGCCAATGCCGAAGTTGCTTTCGGATCCGCCTTCAGCGCAGAAACCACGTCGACCCAGTCGAGCGCATGCAGATGGTAGAAGTGCATAACGTGGTCATGCACGTACTGCGCGGCGACCATCAGATTACGGATCAACTCGGCGTTCTGCGGAATGGAATACGTGGGAATCGCGCGATGCAGCGCATCTTCCACCGAGCGCACCGAAGCCAAGCCATGCACCAGGGTGCAGACGCCGCAGATACGTTGCGCGAAAGCCCAGGCATCACGCGGATCGCGACCTTTAAGAATGATCTCGATGCCGCGCACCATGGTGCCGGCGGAATAGGCGCTGGTGATTTTGCCGCTGGCATCGGTTTCAGCTTCGATGCGCAGGTGACCCTCGATACGCGTAATGGGATCAACGACAATGCGTTGTGCTGTGCTCATGGTCTTTGTCCTTGGCTCAACTGTTCAGGAAAGCTTCGAGGATGCGGTATTGCTCCTCGGCTTCAGGGTTTTCGGTACCTTCACCGGTCGCAACGGTTTCACAAGTCCGCGCCATGCGCGCTTGCATCGCCGCCTCCCAGGCCAGATTGTCACCCGGCTCGGCGGCTTTGACGCAAGCCACCGCAGCTTTGGCGACAAAGTGCCCGCCCTGGGCGGTCCAGTCGGTTTCCCTGCCGCACTGGGTAAAGCTTTCTACCCGCGCGCTGTTGGCGGCTTGCGATACAACCGTCAACTCGGCATCGGTAATGTCGGCACGCGCGGCGACATCCAGCGCCGCTTTCACGCGCACATCACCGGAAAGCGCAAACACACGCTGCACGAAACGAGCCGCGACTTGTCGCTGCTGGTTGGTGGAAAGTCCGGCCAGGGCGCTCTTGAACTCTTTGTCATTACTGATGGCCATGGCTTCAAGCTCCTTTTGTGGAAGTTTGATCCGGAATATGTTCGGCGATCAATTCGGTCAAACCGAGCACGGGAATATCCATCTGGTAATGCTCCAGGCCTTCTTCCAGAACGATCCGGCAATTGGCGCAGGCAGTGACCAGACGATCCGGCTTGACCGCATCCAATTGAGATTTTTTCTTCTTGAAGGCTTCCATCCGGAGTTCTTCACCCTCTTCGATCGCCGACGCGCCGCCACCGCCACCGCAACACCAGTTCATGTAGCCGGCATCCGGCATTTCAACAAAATCCTTGGCGATCATGTTCATCAAGTTGCGTTGCTGATTGATGACACCACCACGTCTTGCCAACTGACACGGATCGTGGAAGGTCAGCTTGTCGGTCTCGAAACCCTCGGTCTTCAGCAAGCCTTTTTCCTGGAACTCACCGAGTACTTCAATGATGTGCTGCACCTTGAAGGTAAACGGCCGGCCGATCAGGTTGGCGCCTTCCCAGCGCAAAGCCGAATATGCGTGACCGCATTCCGGGCTGATCACCGTTTTGACCTTCAGCTTTTCAGCCCCGTCAACGATGCGCATGACCAGCAATTTGGCCAGGTCGGAATTTCCAATCTGCATACCGGCGTTGGTGGCTTCGAACGCGGTCGAGCACAGCGTCCAGGTCTTGCCGGCCTGATGCATGATCTTGGCAATGGCCGCCAGGTACTCGGGGAAGTTGATGATTTCCATCGAGGAAAGCATGACCATGTATTCGGCGCCTTCGGCATCGAGTGGAATCGGCAAGCCGTAATCTTCCTCGACGTGCTTCATCTGTGCCTTCACCGCCGGCAGTTTGACGCCCATCGGGCTGCCAATGGTCACCGTGCGATTGACCGCGCCGATGATGCCTTCGGGGGCATGGCCGGAGGCCGACATGCCTTCGCGGAACTTGCGCACCATATAAACAATGTCGTTGCCTACCGGGCAAACCGCTGAACACCGGCCGCATAGCGTGCAGGAGTTGTAGACCAGTTCCTTCCACTCCTCCAGTTCGTCATCAGTCACCGGTTTGGACAGGCCGACCAGCTTGCCGAGACGTCCGAGCAGCGTGTATTCCTGCTCGTAAAGACGGCGCAACGGCTCCAGCTTGTGGATCGGGGTGTATTTCGGATCACCCGTTTCCGTATAGAACAGACACGCTTCGGCGCACAGGCCGCAGTGCACGCAGCTACTGAAATAGCTGGCCATGGGAGCATCAATGACTTCCTTGAGGACACGGATGCCTTTTTCGAGTGACGCGCTCATACCACGACTCCTTTATGACCATTGATCTTGCCGATGTACCAGCGTGAACCGAATACAGTGAAGGCATGGAACAACTTGGTGAAGGGCAGGAATATCAACAGCAATTCGACCGTCAGAATATGTAAAGCAAGCATGGTGGTGTAGGGCAGCACCAAGTGCTGAACCGCCATCCAGCCGGTCAGCACTGGCAGAAAAGTCAACGTCCAGGTAAACCAGTCGCCAAAAGTGCTGAGATAGCGTTTTACCGGTTTGTTGATTCGATCGAACAGCACCACCACCATCGCCGCCATCGTCACTACCGCTGCCAGGTCGACAAATTGGGAAGGCAGGCCGGGCCAGGACAAGCCAGTCAGGTTCTCAACCAGAAGAATGTGCGGCGCAAACAGAAACACCACAATGGCCAGACCGATGTGGAAGATATAACCGCCGATGTAACTCACCGGTGAACGCTTCATCATGCCAGGTGGCGGCACAGAACGCCGAAACACCGTGTTCCAGCCTGACGCGCCAGGTGTGCTGCGTGGCGCGGCGAGATCCGGCTTACGACCCAATGAGTAAATTTCGAATAAACGCCAGAGTACGCCGAGGACAAAGATGCTCACCGCGATGTCGAGTCCGGTTCCCCGCACCCAGGTCAGAAATTGCATGTCATTCATGGTCATTTCTCCAGATCAGCCAAGGTTGTTGTCTCATGAGCCGACTTGGCCGCGCTCTTCTTGCCCCGGTTGGCAAAACTGATCGCCACGCCTGCCACTGCGCCAACCGCCGCTGCGGTGGATGCGAATTTGAGGGGGTCGGCCGGCATCGACAACGCTTTGTAGAAACCACCGGCGTCCCAGAAATCGGGCTCGGAACAGCCCAGACAGCCGTGACCGGATTCAACCGGCCAAGAGGTGCCGCCATTCCATTTCACGGTGGCGCAAGCGTTGTAGGTCACCGGACCTTTGCAGCCGAGTTCGAACAGACACCAACCATTGCGCGCACCTTCATCGTCGAATGTCTTGGCGAACTTGCCCTGATCATAGAACGGGCGCCGATAGCAACGGTCATGGATGGTTTCGCCGTAGAAAGCTTTCGGGCGGCCTTTGCTATCGAGTTCCGGCAGGCTGCCGAAAGTCAGGAAGTGAGCCAGCACGCCAGTCATGACCACCGGAATCGGCGGACAACCGGGAATATTGATGATCGGCTTGTCCTTGATGATGTCGGACACCGAGACCGCGCCGGTGGGATTCGGATTTGCCTTTGGTATGCCACCGAAAGCCGCGCAGGAGCCCATCGCGACAATCGCCGCAGCACCCTTGGCGGCTTCCTTGAGAGATTCCAGATTCGACTTGCCACCAATACAGGAATACGCGCCATCGAGTCCCAAAGGAATTGAGCCGTCAATGACCAGCAGATACTTGCCTTCGTTTTCCTTCATCGCATTATGCAGCGCCTCTTCCGCCTGATGTCCGGCGGCAGCCATCAGGGTTTCCTGATAATCGAGCGAAATCGCATCGAAGATCAGTCCTTCCAGCGAAGGAGAGTGCGAACGCGTGATGGATTCGGTACAGCCGGTGCACTCCTGGAACGGCAGCCAGATCACCGAAGGTCGTTTGGTTGCCGCCGGCGCCGCCGCCATGGCTTCCGCCATCGCCCGGCCAGCCGCGGGTGGCAGCGCCATCATGGATGCCAGCGTGGCGCAGTACTTCATGAATGTTCGGCGAGTAACCCCTTGCCGCGCGAGTGTGTCGATCAATGGACCTTGCATGATGCTTTGCCTCCTGGCTCGGAACACAACTTCGTTGGAACAAACAAGTTCAGCTTAGATCAGAAATCAGCAATTCAAGATGTTCTAATCCAATTCTCACGTCGTCCGGATGCGCTTTCAACAGTTCCGGCACGTAAGTCACTTCAATAAATTCAGACGCTACCGCACCATTTTCATTGTGATGCGTCACCCACCATACGCCGGGGCAAACTGTCTCGTTCAGGGTTGATTCGCCTTCCGCTTCCAGCGTCGCGACAACCTGCCCCCGCCCCAGCGCTTGCCGTAACCAATCGAGATCAGCGGGTGTCAGCGGCAGCGCCCTGAGGTCAATCGCCGATGCTTCGTCTGAAGTCAGCAAGCGCTGTAACAGTTCGGCAATTTCACGCAACAGGACCGGAGCGTTGCCCGACAATCCACTATCAATAAGAGGAGTACTCTCTGAAGTGTTGATGACCACAACCGGGATGGCATCAAGCGGCATGATTCCAAGCTTTCAGCAATTCATGAATGGCCGCGCAGACTGGAGGAATCGCGGCAGCGACCGCCGGCGTAGACTGCTCGCCCCAATCGACAATATCTGGCTGGATGGCGAGCATGGCGCGTTTTTCTGGCCAATGCCCTGCCAGAATGGCTATTGCACGCAAATCGGTGAGGCCGACTTCATGCACGGTGGATTTGCGATTGCCCATCAGGAAAGCATCCATTTCCTCTCCCTGAAACAACTTCCAATCACCGGGTACGCCTCGGATGTTGGCGGCATCAACCACGATCAGCGACTCGGCTTCTTCGATCGGCCCCGCCAAGGTGAAGGACAACGTCCCACCGTCCAGAAGAGTCACATCGGGAGAGTCTGCAAGGCTGGGTTCCAAGGCTTGTAGCACATGGATTCCGACACCTTCGTCGGTCAGCAGGGTATTACCAATGCCCAAAATCAAGGTTTTCATGATGCGGCGGATGTTAATTTGCGGTTGCAGCAAAAACAACCGAGTAAATCACTCAACTTACTGATTTAGCTTAATTTTTTCGCAACATTGAAGACTATCTTGTCTTCTATCAACCACTTATACTACCCCATCATTTTTTTTTATTCCCTACCCCATGTGCCTCGCCATTCCCATGTGCATTACTTCGGTTGACGGCTTGAATGCGCGCTGTGAAGCGCGCGGCGTATTCCGCGACATTTCACTCTTCATGCTGCAGGACGACCTGCCGGCGATAGGTAATTTCGTCATGGTGAGTAATGGCCAAGCCGTGCGTCAGGTTAGCCCGGAGGAAGCCAGACTATCCTGGGAAATGTGGGATCTGATCCTGGCCGAAACACCCACCACATAACGCATCTTCGGCAATCCTGAATGGACTGCCAAGTCGAACTCAGTTGGCGCGCGGACTCTCGGCCAGCTTTTCCGGATCGAATTCGGCGCGCACCGAATCCAACGCGTCTTTAAGCGTTTCCTCACTGAGTGCATTCAGGCTTTCGGCCAAAACTTCAGCGGCATCAATGGTGTCCTGATCGTCCGGCAGGTTATCGGAATCGAGATTCGCCACCAGAACAGCGGCTGAGCCCGTCACCTGCAGCAATTTCTGGCGTTCGGTCATCAATAACTCGATTTCCTCGCGCAGCAGGCGGACTTCCTGGTCATTCAAAGCATGTACGGTCATGTTGGGGGCTCCCACGGTTACGTGCATTGCATGATACTCCGGGCTTCCCTGGTTTCCTGCGACGAACTTATCTTGCTGCGCCCCATCCAGCTCGATCCAGCATTGATCGGCCAGACTTTGCCCTGCGATCTGTATAGCGAATCCGGCGTGCTTTTAGCCGGAGCCGGCATGCTGTTGACTGATACGGCCCAATTTCAGCGGCTTGCCACACGGCCGTTGTATCAACAGGCCGCGCCTGGTGACGACTCGATCCGACCATTGCAGCGATTGCAAGACATTGCCGCGCATACCGCAAAACTGCTGGCCGGCCCGGAAGCGGGATTGTCGGAAGAGGAACTGCGCCTGCTGGCAGGCGCATTTGTTGCCTTGTATCGGATCGATCCGAACGCCTGCCTCGGCTATCCACGCGTCGCACCCGTCGCCCCGCCGTGGTTCAACCACAGCCTGCTGACGCTGTTCATCAGCGTATTGCTGGCCGACCAGTTGGAGTTTTCCGAAGCCCAGATCGAAAGTCTGGCCGCCGCCGCGCTGACCATGAACATTTCCGATATTGCGTTGCATGAACGTATCCACGACGGTTTGCTTGCCAGTTCGGACTGGACGCAACTGCGCCGGCATCCAACCGATACCGCGAACCTGCTGCAGCGCATCGGTGTGACCGATATGGATTGGCTGCTCAGCGTTCAACAACATCATGAAAACATGGATGGCAGCGGCTTTCCGGCCAATTTGACCGGGGCTCAGATCAGCCTGGCGGCACGGATTCTGCGGGTCGCGGATGTCTATTGCAGCAGAACCAGCGCACGATCCTATCGTCCACCGAAGGCCTCACGCCTGGCTTTCAAGACATTGTTTGGCACAGAAGGCACTCAGATTGACATGCAGATCGCCAGCCTGCTGCTGCGCCGCATTGGGCTCTTGCCGCCCGGGACGTTGGTGCGGCTGGCCAATCGCGAAACGGCCTGCATTATTGGTCTTGGGCGAAATGGTCATGTTCTGTTTGCCATCAGTTTTCTTGATGCGCGTGGCAACGCCATCAAATCTCCGCGTGAACGCAATCTGGCCAGCCATGCCTATGCGATACGCTATCCAGTCGATGCCGACCCGGTTTGGCCAAAAATCAACTGGCCCATGCTTTGGGGATATTAGGAAAATCACATGACACTCAGCCCGTATGTCTTTGACGCAACCCGCGAAAACTTCGATTCACTGATTCTCGGCAACTCGATGCGCGGCCTGGTACTGGTCAATTTCTGGTCGCCAAAGGCTGGTCCCTGCATGCTTTTGATGCCAAGGCTGGTGAAACTGGCGGCGGAATATGGGGGCCGCTTTCTGCTGGTCATGGTCAACACCGAAGAACTGGGCCAACGCGCCCGCAGCCTCGGCGTGAGCAGCGTGCCAACGGTTAAATTCTTCCTGCGCGAACAGGTTGTGCACACCATCCACGGCGCCGAAAGCGATGCCAGCTTCCGCGCCGCGCTCGGCCAATTTCTCGCCAGCGATGAAGATCGGCTGCGCATGACCGCCTTGCGCATGCATCAGGACGGCGATAGCGAAGGCGCTATCGCGCTGTTGGCACGCATCGCGGTGGAAAGCCCGACCGATCTGGCCGTTGCCGCCGATCTGGCCAAGCTCCTGACGCTGGCCGGGCGACCACACGAAGCGCTGACGTTACTTGCCGCCCTGCCCGCCGCAGCGCGAACGCAAAACAATATCACCGGCCTCCTGGCGCACCTGGAATTGCTCGAAGCGGCCAATCAGGAACATGCCGATGCTGCCGATAGCCTGGAAGCGCGCCTGACCCAAGCCGCGCAGGCACTGTTCGAGGATCAACCGGAATTGGCGCTTGAAGAGCTGCTGGAACTGGCCCGAACAGCACCCGGGTTTCGCGACGACATTGGCCGTCGCGCCATGCTGGCGCTGTTCGGCATGCTCGGCAGCGAGAACGCGCTGACGCGGCAGTACCGCGCCCGCCTCGCCGAACTCTCGGTATAAGGTCATTCCGCGGCGTGATGTCGGCATGGCAAACCACATTCTTCAGCGCACCCGCGTTCGCCCACCTGAAGCCATGGCTGGACCGTTTCCAGGCGACGGACTGGCCCGATCTGGCAACGCTGAACCGCTTTGCCGAAGAACAGAATCTGCGCAATGCAAAGGACATGCCAGTGCGTTTTTCGCCCCAGCTCAGCGCCTGCGGACAGCATGACTACGAAACCAGCATCCATGCCAGCGGCCTGGTGCCAAGCCGCGAACATAACTGGCACGACCTGTTCAACGCGCTGACCTGGCTGGCCTTTCCGGCAACCAAGGCGGCGTTGAACGCGGCGCATCAAACCTCGTTACTGCCCGGTCAGAATCGTCTGCCCGCGTCCGACGCCGCCACGTTGTTCGACGAAAGTGGCCTGGTAATCACCTCTGAAGATGACAACCTGGCCAGATTGCTGGCCGCGCGACAGTGGCGGGAAGCCTTCGTGACCCGACGTGATGATTGGAAAAATATCCAGGTGCATGTCATCGGCCATGCCGTGCTTGAAAAGCTGCTCAATCCATGGCCGGGCATCACCGCCAAATGCCTGCTCATCAAAACACCGGCGGATGCCACCTTGAATTCGCACGATGCGGCCATTGCCGAGCAATGGCAGAACAACAGGATGACGGATGCGCGCGCACTGTTTCCGCTGCCGGTCCTGGGCATTCCTGGCTGGTGGCCTGCCAACGAAGATCCCGAGTTCTATGCAAACCAGCAGGTATTCCGACCGCCACGCTGATTGATGCGCACGAGCTTATATCAGTCGTCTCGCAGAAACGCGAAGACTCGGTAAGCAGAATCTCTGTAAAACTCAGTTGTGAACCGTAACTGGCGGTGTATTGCAGGCTTCACCCGGCTCGACCGGCACCTCTCGAACATCAAAAGTCATTTCAGCCAGATCGATCAATATGTAGCTCGGTTTGGCGCCGACACCGCCGACCGTACCTGGGTTGAGCAGATGCGCAACTCCACCACGCACGGTGTCAACCCGCTGCACACTGGCCTTGTGATCATGTCCACAGCAAACCAGATCGTAATCACCAGTCAGTGCCAGCGCGGCGGCGTAATGCGGGTAATGCACCAGGAAAATGCTGCGCCCACCCAGATGCAACGTCGCATCCTGGCCGTGGTAACGGACCACGCTGTCCGGCTCATACGACAGCTTGGACATGGCAAAAAGATCGCCGGTGTTGTTGCCATGGATGACATGCACCGGCAATTCGAACTTCTTCAGTACGCGCAACGTGGTTGGCGCCACCACGTCACCGCAATGCAGCACGACCTCGGCGCCACGCCCCTTGGCGTCCTGCACGGCATGCTCAAGCAGGCGCCGGTTGTCGTGGCTATCGGAAAGCAGGCAGATTTTCACTCGGCTTTGGCGGGCTCAAGCCCGCATCAGAACAGCGGTTTTTCAGGTGCCGCCTGATAGCGGGCGACGCCAGCAAGTATTTCCTCGCGAGCGCCATCAATGCCGACCCAACCTTCAACCTTGACCCATTTACCAGGCTCCAAATCCTTGTAATGCTCGAAGAAGTGGGAAATCTGCTTGAGCAGCAACTGCGGCAAATCGTCCGGCGACTTCACATGCGAATACAGGCTGGTCAGCTTATCCACCGGCACCGCGACGACTTTCGCATCAACGCCAGCTTCATCGGTCATCTTCAGCATGCCAACCGGACGACAACGCACCACCACACCGGTAATCAGCGGAATCGGCGTCACCACCAGCACATCGACCGGATCACCATCTTCCGACAAGGTATGCGGCACATAACCGTAGTTGCACGGGTAATGCATGGCGGTGGACATGAAACGATCAACAAACATCGCGCCGGTGTCTTTATCCAGCTCATATTTGATCGGCTCACCATGTGCCGGAATTTCGATGATGACGTTGATGTCATCCGGAACATTTCGGCCAGTTGGGACGTGGTCAAGAATCATTTTGGCGCCTTTCTGAAAAATTGATGCAATGCGTCATTATACCTGAGCGGTCTGTTACACTTTTTTCACTTGCTTCTCACTTGCCCCATACCGCGCCCTATACCGAGTGCATGCCATGACCGAACTGTCATCTGGAGAAGTGATCATTCGCGGCATCACACGCCAGGGAAAGATATTCCGCCCGAGCGACTGGGCGGATCGCCTCGCCAGCGTTCTGTCGCAAGTTGGACACGACAACCGGCTGCGCTACTCGACCCAACTTTGTCCGGTGACCCGCGAGGGCATCCGATGCGTAGTGATTCAGCGCATTCTGGAAGAGGAAGACCCGCGCATGTTCAAATTTTTACTCGACTTCGCAGATTCAAACGAACTTGAAGTCTTGCCAGGTCGCCAGGCCGAACGGCCATTCACATGCCCGCTGCCCGACTCGAAGCCCGCAAATTGATAGCCGAGCAAACCGCTGAATCAGACTCCTAGCCCAAAACAAAACCGCCCGGCAAGCCGGGCGGTTTTGTTTGAATCAAGCAGAATCAGGCCATCGCCTTGATCGCGCCGGACAAACGGCTCTTATGACGAGCAGCTTTGTTCTTGTGCACGATATTCTTGTCAGCCAGGCTGTCGATCACGCTCATGTTTTCATTCAACATGGCCTGAGCAGCGGCTTTGTCGCCGGCTTCAATCGCCTTGCGAACTTTTTTGACAGCAGTCCGGTAAGCCGAACGCTGAGACATGTTATGCAAGCGCAGAACTGCGGACTGACGGGCGCGTTTCTTTGCCTGGGCACTGTTAGCCATACAGGAACTCCTTGGTGATCTGGACGCAACTGGAAAACGCGGCATCATACTGATCTGCCCTCCGCTAAGCAAGCAAACTCTGCTTCTTTGCTATCCCGTCAAGCTTGCATTCGTTACCATGCCGCGACTTTTCCCGCGACACCGCCCACTTTCGCCACCAATGAACCTGCTCAAAGCCCTTGCCACAGTCAGTTCGATGACACTGTTGTCTCGCATTTTGGGCTTTGCGCGTGATGCCATCATCGCGCGGGCTTTTGGTGCCGGTGCAGCGACTGATGCGTTCTTCGTCGCCTTCAAGCTGCCCAATCTGCTGCGTCGGCTGTTCGCCGAAGGCGCATTTTCGCAAGCCTTCGTCCCCATCCTGGCGGAATACAAGAATCAACGCGGCGAGGACGCAACGCGCATCCTGGTCAGCCGCGTCGCCAGTTTGCTGTTCGTCGCGGTAGCTGTAGTCGCCGGTCTCGGCATTGTCGCCGCGCCGTTGATCGTGTTGATCTCGGCGCCCGGCTTCAGCGCCGATGTTGAAAAATTCCAGCTGACGGTGGAAATGACCCGCGTCGTCTTCCCCTACATCCTGTTCATGTCGCTGGTGGCATTCGCGGGCGGCATCCTGAACACCTTCAGCCGCTTCATGGTGCCGGCGTTCACGCCGGTATTGCTGAATGTCGCAATGATCCTGGCCGCCGCAGTAGCGGCGCCCTATTTCGACCCGCCGATAATGGCGCTGGCCTGGGGCGCCTTCATAGGTGGCGTGATGCAGCTTGCTCTGCAGATACCGGCACTGAAACGACTTGGCTTCCTGCCCCGCTGGGACTGGGCGCCCAAGGATGAGGGGGTGCGCCGCATTCTTTTCCTGATGGGACCAGCGGCATTCGGCGTCTCGATTGCGCAAATCTCTCTGCTGATCAACACCATCTTCGCCTCTTTCCTTACCACCGGCAGCGTGTCATGGCTGTACTACGCCGACCGTCTGATGGAATTCCCGACCGGCATGCTCGGCGTTGCCCTGGGCACCATCCTGTTGCCATCGCTGGCCAAGCATTACGCCGACAACGACCCTTCGCAGTATTCCCGCCTGCTCGACTGGGGACTTCGGATGACGCTGATGCTGGCAGCGCCCGCCGCCGTCGGCCTCGGTATGCTGGCCACCCCGTTGATCGCCACACTGTTTCTCTATGGCGAGTTCACCCCACATGACCTGGATATGACCCGTCTTGCGCTGGTCGCCTACAGCATCGGCCTGGTCGGAATCATTCTGGTCAAGGTACTTGCTCCCGGTTTCTATGCCCGCCAGAACATCAAGACGCCGGTCAAGATCGCCCTGCTCACCCTGCTTGCCACGCAAGCGATGAACCTGGCGTTCATCGGGCCTTTTCAACATGCCGGACTGGCGCTGTCGATCGGCCTTGGCGCCTGCCTCAACGCCGGCGTCCTGTTCTACAAGTTGCGTTCGCTCGGCATCTTCCAGCCGCAACCCGGCTGGGCGGTATTTCTTTTCAAGCTGATCACCGCGCTGGCCGTTATGGGTCTATTACTTTGGTTAGGGGTCGGCCAGTCAGGCCAATGGATTGAATATGGCTTTTCTCAACGCATCGTTCACCTTACCGCGCTGGTCGTGGGAGGTGCTTGCGCCTATTTCGCCGCCCTCTGGCTACTCGGCTTCCGGCTGCATCAATTCAAACGACGCGCAGCCTGAAGCGGGGCTGGCGTGATGCGCCGAGCCAGTCTCGGACAACCGTATCGCTGGATCGCGGCAGTTGCGCTGGTCAGCATGCTGCTTTCCGGCGCCTCCTATCACTTCAGCAGGCAACACGAAGCACAACGACTCCAGGCCAATTTCGAACATCTCTCGCACGACCGCGCCCTGCGCCTGCAAAGTTCGCTGAATGAGGCGCTGACTGTGCTGGTCACGGTACAAGGCCTGTTCGACGCCTCCAAAGAAGTCAACCGCAACGAATTCCGCCTCATGGTTTCACCGACGCTGACCCAGCATCCGGAAATCAAGGCGATCCAGTGGGCGCCCAGAGTCGACGCCAATCAACGCATCCAGTTCGAACTAGCGCTGAAATCGGAAGGGCTGGGCGACCTGGGCATATACGATGTCTCGCCAGATGCCAGTGTCAGCAGCAAGGCTGAGGCGCGCACCGAATACTTTCCGGTCCTGTTCACGGAACCCTTTGCCATGAACCGAGCCGCCATCGGCATCGACCCCTATGCCCGGCCAGTGAATCGCGACGCAATGACGACCGCCATGCTGAGTGGCAGGCAGACGAGCACGCAGCCGTTCGCCCTGGTGCAAGACCCGAGCGGACCGCTTGCGGTAGCGATTTACCAACCGATTTTCCAGCTTGACCAGCCGCATGCCACAGCGGAGCAGCGGCAAACCGCGCTGCGTGGTTTTGTCATATTGTTGCTGCGGCCAGGTATCTCGCTGCAAGCGGCCTTGGCCAAAGCTTCAGCCGTAGGCATCGATATTCGTTTGCTGGATCGTGCGCAGCCGTCGGCGTTGATCCAGCACCTGCCAAGCCGGTTGCCGAATCAGACAGTCAAACCCAATGAACGCCTGCAAAGCAGCCATCAGCTGACCTTGCCGGGTCAAGAATTGATTTTGCGGATGACGGCCACCGACGGCTTCTACGCGCAAAACCAAAGCCGAGAACCCATGACAGTCCTGTTTGCCGGCCTGTCGATGAGTGGCTTGCTCTTGCTGCTGCTGTCGGCGCATGTGCGGCAAAGCCGGCAAGAGGCCCGCTTGCTCGACGAACTGCAAACCAGCGAAAGCCGTTTCCAGCAACTCGCCAACAACCTCGACGCCGTGTTCTTGATCGCCTCGCCGGACTGGCGACAAATCATCTACCTGAGTCCGGCCTATGAACGGATCTGGGGACGTAGCGCCGATGACCTTTATCGCAACAGCAGGGAATGGTTCGACGCGATCATCGAAGAAGATCGCGTCGCGGTCGAGTATCAGTTTCCAGGACCTGGCCGAACCGACTGGAACAGCTTTCAATATTCCCCATTCCGCATCCGCCGCCCGGATGGCAGCCTGCGCTGGATTGCCTTGCGCGCCTTCCCGGTACATGACACGGCCGGTCAATTGGTACGCGTCGCCGGCATCGCGGAAGACATCAGCGAGCGGATGACCTACCAGCAACATCTGGAAGAACTGGCGCATTTCGACACCCTGACGCATCTGCCCAACCGCCGCCTGCTGGCGGACCGCATGCAACTGGCGCTGGCGCGCAGCCAACGCAGCCATGATCAGCTCGGTATCTGCATGTTGGATCTGGATGGCTTCAAGCCGGTCAACGACCGCTATGGGCACGAAGTCGGCGATCGACTGCTGCTCGAAGTCGCCCAGCGTCTGCGTGAATGCGTGCGCGGCGACGACACCGTAGCGCGGCTGGGGGGCGACGAATTCGTCCTGCTGCTGGGCGGACTGAAAAACGCCAAAGAACTGGAAGAAGCCTTGCGCCGCGTGCTGCAACGGCTGGCTGCGCTCTACACCGTCGCCGAACAGCCGGTCTCCATCTCGGCCAGCATCGGCGTCACGCTTTATCCGAATGACAACGGCGATGCCGACACCCTGTTGCGCCATGCCGACCATGCCATGTATCTGGCCAAGGAAGCCGGCAAGAATCGCTTCATCCTGTTCAATCCGGTGTTGGAAGAACGCGAACGCGACAACCGCGCAGCGCTCGACCTGATCCGGCAAGCCATCGCCAACAACCAACTCTGTCTTTTCTATCAACCCATCGTCAACTGTCGCCTCGGCCGTGTGGTTGGCATGGAAGCACTGGTACGGTGGCAACATCCAATTCTTGGCCTGATGGGACCGGGAGAATTTCTGCCGCTGGTCGAGAGCGATGACACACTGGCGCGCGACGTCGGCATCTGGGTCATGCGGCATGCCATCGAACAGGCCGCGGCCTGGCGGCGAGCCGGGCTGAACATCCCGGTCAGCATCAACGTCTTTGTCCAGCAATTGCGGGACGCGGAATTCCCGCTCAGGTTGCAGACCTTGTTGGCGGCGAACCCTGAATTTCCGCCCGACCAGATCTGTATCGAAATTCTGGAGAGCACCGCGCTGGATGATTTCTCCAGCGTCACCCGCCTGATTCAAATCTGCGCCAGCCAGGGCATTCGTTTCGCGCTGGATGATTTCGGCACCGGTTTTTCCTCCCTCACCTACTTGCGCCGACTACCGGTCAACAGCTTGAAAATCGACCAGTCCTTCGTGCGCGACATGTTGCAAGACCCGGACGACTTGGCCATCGTCGAAGGCGTCATCGGCCTCGGCAAGGCGTTCCGTCATCAGGTCGTCGCCGAGGGCGTCGAATCTGCCGAACATGCGCTGATGCTTGTGGAAATGGGCTGCTATCTGGTGCAGGGCTACGGCATTGCGCGCCCGATGCCAAGCGCTGATACCGAGGCCTGGCTGAAGCACTTCCAGCCCGACCCGCGCTGGCAGGAAAACGCCGCGCAACGCCTGTCGCGAGATGACTTCCAGCTCATCCTGGCCGAGGTCAACCACCGCCAATGGCTGGTCAGCCTGCAAAACTGGATGCGCCAGGATCCGGAGCATCGCCAAACAGCGCCACCGCTGCACAGCCACGAATGCAACTTTGGCCGCTGGTATTACGGCGAAGGCGCCCACCGCTATGGACAGCTCGCCGCATTTCACGCCGTCGAGGCCTTGCATGAAAACGTCCATCTTCTGGCGCAACAACTGGTGCGCGAAACCGAGAGCGGCGCCATGGACTCCAGTCGTGAAACCGAAGCCGAGTTGTTGCTCAACGCGGAGACCTTTGTCGATGCTCTGACCACGATTCGCAGCCTCGTCAAATACAACGACGCCGGACATTAAACACGCTGCAAGCAAACCCCTTTTTCAGGAGTCAGTCATGATCAGCCACGAACCCATCATCTGGAATGACACCTTCCTTACCGGCATCGATCGCATCGATGACCAGCACAAGGTACTGGTCAATACGCTCAACGAAGCCAACACGCGTCTCGCCAGCGGCGTCACCCGTGACCTGCTCGAACAGATCACGCGTGACCTGCTGAGTTACGCGATTTACCACTTCGAAACCGAAGAAGGCCTGATGCGGGAATATGACTACGAAGCCGGCTCGGATGCGGCCGAAACCAGGCATCGAGCAGAACATCGGGGCTTCTCGCAACAAGTGGTCAAACTGCGTGAAGGCTTGCGCGACGGTCGATTGGTAACGCGGGAATATCTGCTTTCGTTTCTCAACCAATGGCTGGTCAATCACATCCTGCACACGGATAAAAAATTAGGGGAATTTCTGCTAAAACGGGGCTTCACTCAGCAGAATTAAAACGGTTAACTTGCGCGCTGAGGGATCATCCACGCCGATCTTTCCCCTTATTTGCCCACCACACTCCGCCTCCCGCCAACCCGATGAGAATCTTTCTCGGCATTTTTCTGTTTCTTGCCTGGCAAGCGCAGTCGCTGGCCGCCGGGATACTGCGGTTTGCGCCGCTGCCGCTGGAAAACCGGGAAACCGTCATTCGCCAGTTCTCTCCGTTGCTGACGCATATCGAAGAAAAAACCGGTCAACCGGTGCGATTTGTCTTTCACGACAATTACGACGACATCCTGAAAGCCTTTGCCAACGCACAGATCGATCTCGCCTATCTCGGCCCGCTACCCTACACGCGCTTGCGGCAAAGCTTCGCACAGGCGGAACCGCTGGTGCAGTTCCGTGAAGCCGATGGCAGCATCATGTATCGCTGTGTGCTGGCGGCTTTTCGCGGCGACCACATCCGCCCGCAAAAACTCAAGAATCGCCCCCTCGGCCTGACTCAGCCGCTCTCCACCTGCGGTGAACTTTCGGTCAATGGGCTACTGCAAAAGCATGCTGGTTTCAGGCTGCAGCAGACGCCTTATCGTTACATGGGCACGCATGAAGCGGTTGCGCTGGCGATCCTCAGTGGCGAAGTCGCGGCGGGCGGCATGAAGGAAGCGATCGCACGCAAATACGCAGGGCTCGGCCTGGAAATCCTCGCCCGTACTGATCTGTTGCCCGGCTTCGTTCTGGTCGCCAACCGCGCCACGCTGTCGCCAAGCCACATCGCCCAGTTGCGCCAAATGTTGTTGACGACACCCGAAAGCGTTTACAGCCACTGGGGCGAACCGATTCGACATGGCATGAACCCCGCTGCGGACAGCGACTACGCCAACGTTCGCCGACTCAGCGCGGCTATGCTTGCATCGCCAAAGCAAAAACCATGACGTCGCTATCTCCACGCATCCGGATTGCGGCGCTGTTTCTGGCGCTGTTTCTATTCGCCGGGCTGGCGGTCGGCCTGTTTTTCCGTGCTTCATACGACAACCAGGCAAACCATGTCGCGCGGCAGAACTCGATTGCGCTTGATGTCGCCTATCGCTCGACCATCTCGATGTATCGGCTTGATGTGGAAACGCGCTTCAAGAACCAGGTGCTGCGCGACGAAGTGCTGGACCTGCTGCAACAGGCGAATGACGCTACGGCTGACGAACTCCCCCTGCTTCGCGGCCGGCTCTATCGGATGTTGTACAAGGAATATCAGGACATGGTGCGCACCGGCCTGCGCCAATTCCACTTTCACCTGCCCGATGGCCGTTCCCTGCTCCGCTTCCATAGCCCCGCGCACCTCGGCGATCCGAGCATGTTCGATATCCGTCCGTCCTTGCGCATCGCCAATACCGAACTGCGCCCGGTGGTCGGCTTTGAGGGCGGCCGCATTCTTCCCGGATTCCGCAATGTCTACCCCATCATTCGCGCCGGCAGGCATCTTGGCAGTGTCGAACTCTCTCTGCCGTTTGAACGCATTCATCAGAACCTGAGCGAACTGTTGCCGGTAGGCGACTATGCGCTGCTGCTGCATCGAAGCACGGTGGATTTGGTGTTCGAAGATCAACGCGACAAATTCGTCACGGCAGAGATTCACTCCGATTACCGCAAGGAAAACCCGGTGATTTCGCAAGCCAGCCGGATGTTCGTACAATCAATCAGAGCAAAAATGCTCAATACGCTGTTGCGTGAAAATAATCAGGTCCATGAGGGCATCCGGCGGCAAACCAGCTTTTCGGTGCCGATTCTGCATGACGGCAAAGGCTACATCGCCTCCTTCCATGCCATCAGCGATCTACAAGGCAAACATGCCGCCTATGTCGTGGGCTACACCGAAGCGCCGGTATTGATCGACATCCACAACGCCGCATTGCGCCAATTCGGCATGGCGCTAGTGTTGCTGCTGATGTTGACACTGTCGATCTGGGGATTGATGCATCACCGGCAACGCCTGGCGGCGGAAAAGAACCGCTTGCACATCATTACCGAGACCCTGAGCGATGGGCTTTATGTCATCGACGCAAATGGAATAATCCGCTTTACCAACCAGGCTGCCTGCGACATCACCGAATACAGCCGGGATGAACTCCTGGGCCAGGTGGCGCATTACCTGATTCACAAAAACATCAGCGGAGAGAAGTCGGCAGAAACCTGCCCGATCTTCAACGCAGCTCAGACAGGCGAGTGCTACACCGGCGAAACCTGGTTCACCTCGAAATCCGGCCGCAACTTCCCGGTTGAAGTCAGTTGCCGCCCAATGCACGAAAGTGAGATGCCGTCAAAATCGAACATGCCGCCAAATACGGTGGTGGTATTCCGCGACATTACGGCCACGCGTGCAGCACTCGAACACATGCGTTTGCAAAGCGCAGCACTCGACGCAACCGCCAACGCCATCGTCATTACCGATGCGGACACCTTGATCGAATGGGCCAATCCCGCCTTCACCGCCCTGACCGGTTACCCACTCGACGAGGCGATCGGCAAAAAGCCGAAAGAACTGGTGCGCTCCGGCCTGCAACCGAACGAACTCTATCAAGCCATGTGGCAAACCATCCTGGCTGGCTTGCCCTGGCGTGGCGAAGTCGTCAACCGAAAAAAGGATGGCACGCTTTATCACGAAGATTTGACCATCACCCCGGTACCTGACACACAGGGCAAGCTGAAACATTTCATTGCAGTCAAACAGGACATCACCGCCCGCAAGCTGGAAGAAGCCGCCGCGCAACTTGCGCGAATTGAAATCGAGCACCTTTCGGCACGCAACGAACTCCTGCTCAACTCAGCCGGCGACGGCATTTATGGCACCGATGCCAACGGCCTGTGCATCTTCGTCAACCCCGCCGCATTGACCATGCTGGGCTTTCAGAAGGACGAACTGCTGAACCACGACCAGCATGCGCTGTTCCACCATCATCATCACGACGGGCAGCCCAATCCGCATACCAACTGCCCGATTTACCAGACGCTGCAGGATGGTTTGCATCGCGACGTGGAAGATGCCTTCATCAACAAGAACGGCGAAATCTTTGACGTTCACCTGTCGGTCACCGCAATAGAGGAAGCAGGCAAGCGCAACGGTATCGTCGTTGTTTTCCAGGACATCACCCAGCGCAAGCGTATGGAGGTGGAATTGAATCGCCTCGCCAGCACCGACACCCTGACTGGCATCCCCAATCGCCGCCAATTCATGACCCAGTTTGCAGTTGAACTTGAACGCGTGCGTCGTTACCAAAAAAATACCAGTGTGCTGATGCTCGACCTGGATCACTTCAAGCGGGTCAACGATCGGTATGGCCACGCCACCGGCGATGCCGTGCTGCGACATTTCAGCGAACTGACTCAGCAATATTTGCGCAAGGTGGATTTGTTCGGCCGCCTGGGTGGCGAAGAATTCGGCATCCTGCTGCCGGATACCGATCTGGCGGGGGCTTACGAGTTTGCCGAGCGGCTGCGCAAACATGTCGCCGCCAGCCCCTGCGTCACCGCGACCGAGTCGATTGCTTATACAGTCAGCATCGGAGTGACTGCGTGCGACCATGACCAGCCCAGCGCCGATCACATTCTTGCCCAGGCCGACAAGGCGCTTTACCAGGCCAAATCGGGCGGTAGAAACCAGACCGTCAATGTGGCTGCGGCCCATACGAGCGAAGAACAAGAAGGTGGATAGCACATTTGTGCACGCAAGCCTGGCTTTCACCGCCAAGTAAGTGCGCTCTGCCGGGCGTACCCAACAACCTGGGATAAACCTAGATTCCTCTGTTGACCGCTCCTTAGCCTTCGAGATGCCTCATGAACACAGACGTGAGTGCCTTCGATCACCCTCACCATTTAGGTGGCCCCGCTACGCACCCGATTACGGTCCTGCCGGGCCGTCTGGCGGCGTTGCTCCTCCTTGCGGGGAACGGCCACGCGCGTCGTCGCGCCTTGCCAGCCGGCCCGGCAGGCCCGCACTCGGGCGCGTTCAACAGAGGAATCAAGGATAAAAGGCCCGCAATACAAATTTCAGAATCAGGGCGAGGATGATTTCCCGCACTTCAGCGCGAACGAATCCGGCATACCCCTTGCAGGTGCGCGGCGAAGTGCATTTCCCACGACTGAAGTTTGACAAAAATGTCTGACCGGACTGACACAAGACACAAATACGACACAAAGCCCAACCCGTAATGTCTTTCCACTATCGGACATTATTTATGTATATCAACAACTTAAAAATTACGCATCAATTGGCGCGGCATTTGCTTAGGTAATCCAAGCCATTCAATGGCTTTTATTTTGCCCACCTATATTAGAAAACACTAATTCAAGATGCTTAAGATCAAAAACCTACGCCGGCTTTTGCCGGCCCTTGCATTCGCCCTGCTACCGGGCATGGCGACCGCACAGCAAGCCATTGCCACCGGAAAAATGCTGGGCAACACCTGCGCCTCCTGCCATGGCACGCATGGCAAGAGTTTTGACGAGTACATGCCCTCGCTGGCTGGCATCGATCGCCAGCAACTGATCCGTTCGATGACCGACTACCGGGAAGACCGCCGGGTAAGCGTGGTCATGAACCGCATTGCGAAGGGCTACAACGACGCGGAGATAGCCGCCGTTGCGGACTATTTCTCCAAGATCAAGTAACCAGGAATCCGTCATGAATCGAAGGGAATTACTCAAAGCATTGGGTGCGGGCGGTGCGTTGGCGCTGCTGAATGCGCCGGCAATGGCCGCCGCGAAAAACAAAACCGCGCATATCGTCATCGTCGGTGGCGGTATCGGCGGTGCAACTGCAGCAAAATACCTGCGCCTCGCCGCACCCGGGGTAAAAATCACGCTGGTCGAACCGGTCAAACGCTTCATCACTTGTCTGCGCAGCAACGACGTTGCGGTCGGGCACATGACGCTGGATGACATCACCTTCACCTACGACGCCCTGCGCGCCAGGTACAAGATCAACGTCGTGCATGACCGCGTGATTGGCTTTGACCCGGACAAGAAAACCGTCCAACTCGACGCCGGCGGCAAACTGGCTTACGACAAACTGGTGGTTTCACCCGGCATCGACTTCATCTATGGCGATGTCGAGGGTTACACCCGCGAAGCCGCCGAAACCACCCTGCCGCATGCCTGGAAGGCGGGTCCGCAGACCCTGTTGTTGAAGAAGCAACTCGAAGCCATGCCGCAAGGCGGCACCTTCCTGATGGTGGCGCCGCCCAACCCGTTCCGCTGCCCACCCGGCCCCTACGAGCGCGCCTCGCTGATCGCCGAATGGTTCCAGAAGCACAATCCGCGCGCCAAGGTCATCATCCTCGACCACAAGGATGCGTTTACCAAAGACGTACCGTTCAAGAAAGCATGGGAACGCCTGTACGGCTTCAACACGCCCAACTCGATGATCGAATGGATTCCGGCGGCCAAAGGTGGCACACCCAAGCGGGTCGATGCGGCGAATCGGACCGTGATCGCCGCAGCCGGCACCTTCAAAGCGGACGTGGTCAACTACATCTCGCCGCAACGTGCCGGCACCGTCGCATTCCGCATGGGCCTGACCAACCGGGAAGGCTGGTGTCCGGTCAATCGACGCACCTTCGAATCGGAAATTGTGCGCGACGTCCATGTCATCGGTGATGCCTGCGTGGGTGACAGCATGCCGAAGTCGGGCTACTCGGCCAACTCCCAGGCCAAGGTGGCTGTGCAAGCCATTGCAGACATGCTGGCCGGCAAAACGCCGGGGGAACCTTCAATGATCAACGTCTGTTACAGCCTGGCAGGGCAGGATTACGGCGTATCCATCGCCGATATCTTCAAGGTGGTCGACAACCGCATCGTCAAGTTGCCCGCCTCGGGCGTTTCGCCGATCACCGACTCACCGGCTCAACCCCTGCTCGAAGCGGTCTACCAGCGCAACTGGCACCGCACCTTCGCCAACGATTGTTTTGCCTGACATCATGAAACAACGCCTCCTCGTTCTGTCTCTGCTGCTGATTGCCGGCTCTGCCGGCGCCAGCAGTACCGAAAAACCCGAAGCCATGCCGGAGTGGGAGAGTGACAAGCTCGAACTGGCACTGGCACACGCAAACACCGGCAATCCCGTCGAAGGCAAACGCCTGCACCACTATCTGTACTGCTCCGCCTGCCATGGCGACAACGGTGAATCCCCCTCGCGCAATTGGCCCAGCCTCACCGGCCAGAAGCCCGATTACGTGATGAAAACCCTGCTCGACTACAAGCAGTCCATGCGTCGCGATCACTATCGCAAGGCCTTCGTCATGACGCGCATGGCCGGCCTGCTCAACGAATCACAGATGGCTGATCTGGCTGCCTACTACGCTCAACAGCCAGCCCCCGCGATACCGCCCAGCACTAACGTGAAACTCGCGAAGCAAGGTGCAAAACTGGCCAACCGTGGCGATGACAAGCGCGGCATCACCGCCTGTTCCGCCTGCCACGGCGAACATGGCGAATCGGGTGTCACACCGGACACCCCGGCACTTGCCGGGCAAACGCCGGAGTACTTCATCCAGGCCATGACCATGTACAAACAGGGCATGCGAACGTCGGATGTCGGTGGCGTCATGCGCATGTACTCAAAATCGTTGACTGAAGCGGAGATCAAAGCGCTGGCGCATTACTACGCCAGCCTGGGCAGCAAAGCGGGCGCGCCCAAACCGTAAAGCCGGGGCTATTGATCCTAAATCCGGCAGTTGTCCGCGTTGATAGGGGTAGAGAAAGGCTCCCGCCCTCCCCTCCCTCCGAACCGTACGTGCAGTTCTCCCGCATACGGCTCTCCAGTGGGTGGTTTCAACATCGTGATTGGCTCGCCAAAGCATGGGCTCCGGATAAGGTGAAGAGCCCGTGTTCAGCGAAGTAAGCATTCGGCCATCGCTTTTGATCGGCATGACAGCGCCCGCCTCCAGGCCGCTTTTCCCGCTTGCGCAGCAGCGCCCGCAGGCGGCGACGGATGAACCCATCCAGCACTCTGAACACCCTCTTGTGCGCATGTTTGAAGTAGCCAAACCAGCCCCGCAGGATCGGGTTGATCTCCTCGATGATGCTCTTGAGGCTCACCCCTCGCGTGCGGCCCGTCTTGCTCCGCAGCTTGTCCATCATGGCTTTCAGGCTCTTCTTGCGCACCCATCTCCGGCCCGTTTCAAAGCGGTAGCCCAGGAAGTCGAACCCTTGTCCCGCTTCCAGACAGTTCCCGACTCGGGTTTTGTCCGGGTGCAGGGTCAGGCCGTTGCCTTCCACCCAGGCGCGCACTTCCGCCAGGGCCGCTTCCGCTTCTTCCGCTGTCCGGCACACGACCACAAAATCGTCGGCGTACCGAACCATCCGGTAGCCTTTCGAGGCCATCAGTTGGTCCAGCGGATGCAGGTAGATGTTCGCCAACAACGGGCTGATGACCGCGCCTTGCGGCGTGCCTCCCGTCGGGGTCCAGCGTTCCAGGCCGTGCATAACGTCCTGTTTCAGATAGGCCCGTATCAGTTCCAGGACTCGCCCGTCGCTGATCCGGTCCCCCACCCGCGACATCAGCCGGTCGTGGGGGATGCTGTCGAAGTAGCTTTTGAGGTCGGCGTCCACCACGTGGGTGTAGCCCGCCTTGAGATGCCCATCCACTTCTCTCAGGGCATCCTTGCATCCCCGACCGGGGCGGAATCCATAGCTGGTGTCGTGGAATTCGTTCTCGAAGATCGGTTCGATGACACGCTTCAGCGCGGTCTGCACGATGCGGTCTTTGACCGCCGGGATGCCCAACGGCCGGGTTTGTCTCGGCCCTTTCGGGATTTCCACGCGCTTGACCGGCAGCGGCCGGTAGGTCCCTTGCTTCAGGCTTTGCTCCAGTTCTTCCAGGTAGGTCTCGGCACACGCGGCGAATTTCTCCACGCTTTGCCCATCCACCCCCGCTGCACCTTTGTTCCGGGCTACTTGCTCCCAGGCCAGGCGCAGCGTGTCGGTTCGCGCTACTTTGTCGATCAGGCTGAACCATTTGCTTCCTTTGACGCCGTTACCCAGCGCCGCCAACATGCGTTCCGTCCAGATCGTGGTTTCCACCCAGTCCCAGTTTCGGGGTCGGGGTTCTGCTCCTTGTGTAGCCCTCTCGGGCACTACCGATGCTTCGCTCACGCTTTACCTCTTTCCAGTCTTCACACATCCACCTTCCTGCCTCCCTTCCCTCGGCGCGGCTTTACTTTCCGCGCTTTCCACACTGCCTCTGCCGTGTTTAGGCTCCAGGGTTCGCCCCCCAGGCATGACGCCAGTTTCCCAGCCGTTTCGCCATGGACTGCTCTTCAGTCTTGCGGTACTACGAAGGCTCTGACTCCTGCCGCCGCCACCTCGACGACAGGTCTCCCCGCTTATCTCGCACACACTTCCCAACGTTCCGCCTCCAACCACGTGGATGGCCCGGATATCGCTTTACACGCCATCAACAGCGTATCCGATGCGTTTCAGGCTTCGCCCTCTCCTAGCAAGCTCGCCGCCATGCCCCGCCGAATCGAGTTCGCTTTACTGCGGACCGCCAGTTCGCTTCCGGTTGCTCTCCACCCCGCATCACTGCGACGCAGTTTCCTTCTGCTACGGGGCCTTGGCTTACCCCGACACGGACTTCCACCGTGCTGTGTGTGCGCCTTCACGGGCGCACTAGGAGCGTCCGCTTGCGGCGCGAGCGTTGAGGGATCAGCCCGCAAGCGGAGCCTCCTACAGCGTTTTCCACCTCACCCGACAGGTGAATAGAGAAATCGCCCGCTCGCCAGTAGCCAGGCGGCTTCACGGAGAACAATCTGCGCTCAACTGAGGTTTCCAGGTTGATTCGGCCCGATCGATCCGAGATTGCCAGCCGGGCAGAAAGGTGCGCACGGCGCACCCTACGGTTTCTGAGATTTGTTGATTGGCTTCCCCGTGAGAGGGCTTCAGCGCAGGGTGCGCAACGACCAGCGGCTCACCCTGCCCTGCGCATCGAAACGCAGGATCGCCTCCTGATGCCGGCGCAGGGCATCCGCCGTGGCAACGGCATCGGCAATGTCGCCAATGACGGGAATCCAGCTCACTGCCAGCGGGACATCCAGCGGCGCATCGCGATAAACCAGGATGTGCAAGTCACCGTCGCGCCGGGTTTCATCGGCTTTGCCCCAGGCCTGGGTCACGCTTTTCAGCGGGGTGACACCTGCTTGCAAACGCAGTGCTGGCCGTTTGCCGAATTGCAGCGTCTGTTCGGACGGTGCTGCATCAGCGGCGATGTGGCTGCCGGAGATTCGGCGTACGGCGGCGGCAACGCTCGCCGGGCTATCGGTCTGGATGTGGTGGCCGGCTTCCCAGACCCGCTCGAACTGCGTCAGGCCGCTCAGGCGCAACCAGTCCTGCGCCAATTCCAGCCGCGCCTTCTCGTACTCGGGGCTGGCCATCGCATCGGGCCGGCCGCTGATCAGCAAAGCGCTGGGCAGAGATAGTGGCTGCGTCATCTCCAGCCGGTCCAGGCATTCCGTCTGCTGTGCAAACTCCCGCTGTTGCGCGCGGTTCATCGCCACAACCTGCATCGATTGGATCAACAGCGCTGTGCCCGGTTGGGTGCGCTTGAGGGTTTCCCAGTTGCGCGGATGGGTCGGGTCGAGCAAGACGAGGCCGGCGACATCCTCCGGAAAGCGTTTGGCGTAGACGTATTGGTACAACCCGCCAAGGGAATGACCGAGCAACAGATAGGGCGGCGACAGCCCGGCCGCGCGCAGCAGGGCGCGTTGTTCGTCGGCGATGCTGCAGGGATCGCGCGGCGCGTCGTTGCTCGGCTGTCCGGCCACGCCCGGACGGTCATGCGCGAAGACGCGATGATCGCGCGCCAGATCGGCGATCAAAGGCTGCCAGACCGCCCGCCCCTCGCCGAAACCGGCCTGCATCACCAGCGTCGGCCCGGTCTGGCCGGTCACGCCCCAGGCCGAGCCGACATCCAGACTTGGCGTGCTGGCGCAACCGCTCAACAGCCAGGCCGTGGCAAGGAGGGCAACTCGCTTGATCATGATTTCACTTTCACGCGACGGAATGTCAGGCCGGCATGATGCAGCGTTTCCTCTCCGCCATCGCGCCGGACCTGCACGCTTTCGCCCCGCCCGCGCCCGAGTCCGCGCACGCGGGCGGTTTCGTCATCCAGCGGCTTCAGGGCAAGCTGCTGCAAGCCATCTGGGCTTGCAGTTTCAACCAGCAGGAAGCCGTTCTCAACCTTCAGTTCGGTGCGGCCAATCAAGCTGGCGATCAGCATGTCGGCGCCGACATAGTCGTACACGCCCAGCCGCGCCCGCCAAGCCGCCGGAATCGGCACCGCTTCCAGCCGCTCGCCGGCCAATAGCCAACTGCCGGCATCGCGCGCCAGCAGGACTTCGTGGCCGGCGATGCGGGTGCGCGTGTAGACGTATTCGCCCAATTTGCCGAGGTCAAGCGAAAGCATGCCGAGCAAGCGGTATTCGAGACGAAAGCAGCCTCCGGCATCCGGCTTCATGCGCAGACGCTGGTCGCCCACTTGCATTTGCAGCGCCCCGGCAACGTGGCGGATCGAAACAAATCCGAGTGGCGTGTCGTAGCTGCCGGGAAAGGAATCTACGGACACAGCCGGATAACGCTCATCGCGGCAATCAAACGCGATGGGCGGCTGGCGAATGCCGCTTTTCGCTTCCAGCAGCAGCCCCAGCGCATAACCCGCCGCATCCATCAAGGTCGGGATTGCATTGGCCGAATTCGCCATAACGGCGACGGCCAACCGGTGCTCCGGCAACAACATCAACACCGAGCGGTGGCAGAGCGTGCCGCCATCGTGAAACAGCACTGGCCCGCAGCCCCGCACCGCGTCCGGCGCAAAATGCCAGCCCAGGCCGACGCGCAGATCGGCATCGAGCGGGCAATCCAGGTTCTGCTGCGTGGTCATGGCCTGGATCGCTGCCGGCGACAGCAACATCCGTCCCGCGATGCCGCCATCGCCGAAGAACAGCCGCGCCAGTTGCAGCAGATCGGGCGCAGTGCTGTTCAGGCCGCCGGCCGGGGTGTCGCGCAACGGCAACTCCTCGCCGGCTTTGCCGTGCTCGTCGTATGCGGCCGCCGCTGAATCGCCGGAGGGTGCCGCAGGCGAAAACTCGGAAGCGCGCATGTTCAGCGGACCTAGCAAGCGGGTTTGCATGTAGGCGGCAATACCCATGCCCGAAACCTGCTCGATCAGCATGCCCAGCAAGGTGAAACCGATGTTGGAATAAGCGTGTACCTGGTTCGGCGGGAAAGCACGGTACTCGTCGCGCAGGTAGGCCAGCAGGGTCGAAAACGCCGCCGGATTCTGCGTCCACATACCTTCGATGCGGTCACCGGGCAGGCCGGAATGATGCGACAGCAATTGGCGCGGGGTGATCGGACCCGCCGTGTCGGGGCGCTGGCGCAGCGAGAAACCCGGCAGATAACGGACCAATGGCGCGTCGAGGTCGATCAGTCCGGCATCGACCAGTTGCAGGATCGCCGTCGCCGTGAACACCTTGGAGATCGACCCGGCGCGATAACGCGTCTGTGCCGACGCGGCATCGCCAGCCGCCTTGTCCGCCTGACCGAAGCCGGCCGCCCAGATCGGCTGCTGATCGTCGAGCAACGCGATGCTTAAGCCCACCACTGCGTCGGCGCGCACCAGATGTTGCAGCCAGCGTTGCAGATGATCGGTGACCGCCACGTAATCGCCGCGCCGCAAATGTTGCGGCCGCTCCGGCACCGCCGCACAGCCCGGAAACAAGGGCACCAGCGCGGCGGCGGCCAGGGTTTTCAGTAGATTGCGGCGCGGTTCGGATGTCATGATCGTTTAATCGCGGTAGGGATGCCCATTGCTGAGCACCCCCCGCACAGATCCCGGCGTGCCCAATTCGGGCACCGGGCTCCTACCTTGGATGATTGACGGCAAAGCGTGTCTCCGGCCAGGGGTGAATGATGTGGGCCGGTGGCAGCCAGT
>CAMDHJ010000026.1 GCA_945897865.1 Tepidiphilus sp. J10 | reverse complement strand
CCGCCAACGTAAGCGGCAACGGCTTCGACGCAAGCGACAGCGACGCCGTGGGCGGCATCACCGGCTGCTACACACTGCCGAGCGGCAGCAGCAACACCACGGTTGACGCCGGCTACTACCGGACCGCCAGCCTGGGCGACTACGTCTGGGTGGACAGCAACAACGACGGCCAACAGAACGACGGCAACACAGGCCTGAACGGCGTCACCGTCAAGCTGTACAAAGGCGACGGCACGTTTGTCACCAGCACGGTCACCGCCAACAACGGCAGCACCCCCGGCTACTACCTGTTCAGCAACCTGATCCCCGGCGACTACAAAGTCGAATTCATCAAGCCGGCTGGCTACGCCTTCGCCAAGCAAGACCTGGGCGCCGACGGCAGCGACAGCGACGCCGACAGTGCCGGCATGACCATCGTCACCACGCTGGAATCCGGCGAGAACGACCTGTCATGGGACGCCGGCCTGGTACAACTGGCCAGCATCGGCGACCGCGTCTGGTATGACGACAACAGGAACGGCATTCAGGATTCCGTTGAAACTGGCGTCGCGAACGTTGTGGTTGAACTGCGCAGCAACGTCGCTGGCGGCGCCGGCGGCACGGTTCTGGCCACGACCACGACGGATGCGAACGGTAACTACCTGTTCGATAACCTGACACCGGGCGATTACCACATCGACATTCAGGAATCGTCGTTGCCGAGCGGCTATCAATTCACCACCCCCAACCAGGGCAACAACGACGGCCTGGATTCGGATGTCGTCAATACATCCAGCATCCCGTTGACCTGGGGCGTGATGGAAAACACCACCCTCACCAGCGGTGAAAACGATCGATCCTGGGACGCTGGCATCTTCAAACTCCTTCCTGGCATTGACATCGAGAAGACCACCAACGGTTCGAGCAACACGAACACGGTCGCCCCGGACTACGACAATGAAGATGCCGCCAATGGCGCCGGCGTCCCGATCCTGACCGCCGGTTCGGATGTCACCTGGACCTACAAGGTGACCAATACCGGCAATACCAGCTTCGCCAAGAGCGAAATCGCCATCGTTGACGACAACGGCACCACGGCCAACACCGCCGATGACATGTCGATCGCCAACGGCAAGATCACCTATTTGTCGGGTGATGCCGGCAACGACAGCATCCTTTCCGCTGGCGAGGTTTGGTTGTACCAGGCGAGCGGCACCGTTCAGGCGCTGACCACACTCGATGCAGACGCCGCGTTCGACTTCTCCGGCAGCAGTGCCCAGGATGGCACAGACGGCAACGTCCGGACGTTTACCGCCGGTGGCATATCGGTTCATGCCAGCGCCTTCAGCCGTGTTGACGGAGCCAACGGTGCATGGTCGCAGGCCTGGCTCGGCAGTTTTGGCGGTGGTCTTGGGGTGACCGATAGTAGTGAAGGAAGCGGTGGTAGCAACACGCACACCGTCGACAACATGGGCGGTCGTGGCAACTATGTGCTGTTCGAGTTTGACCAGAACGTGGTGCTTGATTCCGCCTACCTTGGCTATGTGGTCAACGACAGCGATCTGCAGGTGTGGATTGGTACGCGTTCGGATGCTTTCAACAACCACGACAGCATGCTCAGTGACGCCGACCTCAACGCGCTTGGGTTCACCGAGGTCAATACCACTACGCTGAGTGCAGCGCGTCTGGCCGATCTGAACGCCGGTAATCTGGCGGGCAACGTCATCGTGATAGCGGCCGATACGACAGACACATCGCCGGAGGACATGTTCAAAATTCAGAATTTGACGGTCAACGCGGTGCAGTCCGGTGTGTATGAGAACAAGGCGACAGTGACGGCTCCTGGAGCGACTGACTTTGACCTCAGTCACTATAAAAACCCGACGGAGGTATTAACTCCGGGCATTGACCTTGAAAAGACCACCAACGGTTCGACCAACACGAACACAGTCGCCCCGGACTATGACAATGAAGATGCCGCCAATGGCGCTGGTGTCCCGACCCTGACCGCTGGTTCAGATGTCACCTGGACCTACAAGGTGACCAATACCGGCAATACCAGCTTCGCCAAGAGCGAGATTGCCATCGTTGACGACAACGGTACAACCGCCAACAGCGCTGATGACATGTCGATCGCCAACGGCAAGATCACCTATCAATCCGGTGACAATGGCAACAACGTCTTGGATGCTGGCGAGACCTGGTTCTACAAGGCAACCGGTACGGTGCAGGCTTTGAATACGCTGGGCACTGTCTCCACGATTGACATGTCTGGCAGCAGTTCCACCGACGGCAGCGACGGCAACAGCCGCAGCTATTCAGCCAACGGTGTGACGGTCAACGCCAGCGCCTGGAGCCGCGAAAAAGGCGGCGATACCTGGTCCAAGGCCTGGTTGGGTACTTATGGCGGCGGTCTCGGTGTTACCGACAGCAGCGAAGGTAGCGGCAGCGGCGACAGCCATACCGTTGACAACAACGGCCGCGACAACTACATCGTGTTCCAGTTCTCGCAGAACGTCGTGGTGGACAAGGCTTTCCTCGGCTATGTCGTTGGCGACAGCGATATGACGGTCTATGTCGGTTCTTCCACGACAGCAATCACCAGCATGAACAATGCCGTTTTGAATGGTATGTCGCTGAAGGAATTCAACGATACGAGTTCCACCGGCACGCGCTGGGCCGACTTCAATGGTGGCAGCGTGTCAGGCAATGTATTGATTCTGGCGGCTCGCGACGACGGCCACAGCATGGACTACTTCAAGGTCGATCAACTGGTGTTCCAGGCGATTCAGTCCAACGGCGTTTACTCGAACACGGCGACGCTCTCCGTTACCGGTGGTCTGACCGACTCCGACCTCAGCCATTACACGACGACCTCCGCCCCCCCGCCGGCACTGAAAGCGAGCATTGGCGACAAGGTGTGGCTGGATAGCGATTGCGATGGCGTGCAGGATACCGGCGAAGCGGGTGTGGCCGGCGTCACCGTCAAGCTGCTCAATGCGGCTGGCACGGTGCTCTCCACCACCACCACCAACAGCGCCGGTGAATACCTGTTCAGCGATCTTGATGCCGGCGATTACGCCATCCAGGTCGTTGCACCCACCGGCTACGCCTTCACCAGCAAGGATCAAGGCGGAAATGACGCTACGGACAGCGATGTCGATACCAGCACCGGCAAGACAATCGTCACCACATTGACGGCAGGCGAGAACGACATGACTTGGGATGCCGGCTTGAAACTGGTGCCGACCAAAGCTTCGATCGGCAACAAGGTCTGGCACGATCTGGACTATGACGGCTTACAGGATAGCAATGAAGCCGGTATCGCCAACGTGACCGTCAAGTTGTTCAACTCGGCAGGTAGTGTGGTCGCCACGACGACCACCAACAGCGCTGGCGAGTATCTGTTCAGCAACTTGGCTCCTGGCAGCTACAAAGTGCAGGTGGTCAAGCCTTCCGGCTACTACATCACCAAGCAGAACCAGGGTTCCAACGACAACATCGATTCCGACATCAACAGCAGCGGATATACCGCCTATACCAGTCTGGTTGCCGGCGAGAACGATATGAGCTGGGATGGAGGCCTGTACAAGAAGGCCAGCATCGGAGACAAGGTGTGGGAAGACAAGGACCACGACGACATCCAGGATTCCACCGAACCCGGCATCGCCAACGTCAAGGTCATGCTGCAGAACAGCAGCGGCACGACCATCGCCACCACTTACACCAACTCGTCCGGCAACTACAAGTTCACCAACCTGAATCCGGGTAGTTATCGTCTGGTGTTCGACAAGACCAACACGACGTACAACGGTATCTCGATGAAGAACTGGATGTGGGCCAGCAAGAACATCGGCAGCAACGACAACATCGATTCCGACGTCAACGGCGATGGTGTGTCGAAGCACAACGTGGCGTACACCGACTACACCACGCTGACATCCGGCGAAAACGACATGACCTGGGATGCCGCAATCACCCCGATCGTGATCGACCTCAACGGCAACGGCATCCAGACCATCTCGCGTGCCAACTCCAACGGCACCTTTGATCTGTTCGGCAACGGCAACGCGGTGAATTCCGGCTGGTTGTCCGGCGAGGACGGCTTCCTGGCGGTGGATGCCAACGGCAATGGCAAGATCGACGACATCTCCGAGATGTTTGGTGGTCTGGTCAAGGGCGATGGTTTCGCCAAGCTGGCCAGCTTCGACAGCAACGGTGACGGTGTTGTCGATGCCAACGATGCAGACTTCGCCAGTCTGAAGATCTGGCAGGACATCAACGGCAACCACCAGACCGATGCCGGCGAACTGGGCAGCTTGACCGAAGCCGGTGTTGCCAGCCTGAACGTGAGCTATACCGAACTGCCTTTCGTCGATGCCCAGGGCAACCTGCATCTGGAGCGCAGCAGCGCAACCTTGGCCGACGGCAGCAGCGTCGACATGACCGACGTCTACTTCAACGTGTCGGCTGAAGATGCGGCGGCGGCCAACGTCGAGCTGGCGACGCTGGGTCAACTGGTTGGTGACGACAGCGGTCTCGATGGTCTGCTTGCCGGTCTTGGCGGTGGCTTCAGCATGGGCATGAGCAGCAGCGCCAATGCCGATATGTTCGATACCGCCGGTCTCGACAGCCTGAGCCAGATGGCGGCGTTGTACGAAGAACAGGCGGCTTGCTGCGCCTGAGTCTGAAACTTCACGCAAGTCACTGAAGGCAAAAAGGGGGCGGCAACGCCCCCTTTTTATTTGAAGGTCATTCAAGTTGGCCGACAGATCGCCGTTACTAGGCCGCGTAGCCAAGTCATTTTGATGTCTTCAGCCGGAAGCGCATGTCTGTCCACCGTTTACCTTTGATGATTCGACACCACCCGTTCACATGACAAATTCCGAAGCTGACGCCGCCCTGCCTCTGGCGGATGCCGTGCTCGACCGACTGTTGTTTCTGGCCCGCTATCACGGCCGCTCGGTCGAAGCCGAACAGTTGATTGCCGGTGTGCCGCTGACGGAAGGCCGCATCACCGCAGCTGAGTTGGCGGAATGCGCCGGCAATGCCGGTCTTGCGGTCACCCCTTGTCTGGTGCCAGTGCAGCAGATCAAGGCATCGATGCTGCCGGCACTGATCATCTGCGATGGCGATGCGGGTAGCGATGCGCTGGTGGTGTTGCATCGTGACGGCACGCGCGTCGAATGCGCATTGCCGGGTGTGGCCGGCAGTCAATGGCTGGAACTTGACCGCTTGCTGGCGGACCATCCCGGGCAGTGGTACTTCGTGCGGCCGGTGTTCCATTTTGACGCGCGCACCTTGCTCTATCACCTGCCGCAGCCGCAGCGCTGGTTCTGGGATGTGTTCAAGGCCAACCGCAGCATCTATCAGTGGGCGCTGCTGGGCACGGTGGCGATCAACCTGTTGGCCATCGTCATCCCGTTCTACACCATGGCGGTGTACGACCGCGTGGTGCCCAACAACGCGCTGGACAGCCTTTGGGTGCTGACCACGGCGGCGGTGGCGGTGACCTTGTTCGACATGTTGTTCAAACTGTTGCGCGGCTATCTGCTGGAGGCGGGGGCGCGCAAGGCGGATGTGGCGTTGTCGGCGAACATCTTTGCGCACAGTCTGCGCATGCGCGCCGCCAGCCGGCCGGCTTCCGGCGGTGTGTTGGCGAATGTGGTGAAGGATTTCGAGACAGTGCGCGATTTCTTTACCTCGACCACGCTGACCCTGCTCGGTGACCTGCCCTTCATGCTGTTTTTTTTGGCCATCATCACCCTCATTGGTGGCTGGCTGGTGCTGGTGCCGCTGGCGCTGATCCCGCTGATGCTGGGCATGTCCTGGCTGTTGCGGCGGCCGCTGTCAAAAGTGCTGAACGAGAACATGAAGGAAAGCGCGCAGCGCACCGCGCATCTGTTCGAAGTCATGAATGGTCTCGACAGTGTCAAAGGTCTGGGCGCCGAAGCCTGGGCACGGCGGCGCTGGGAGATGCTTACCGTGCAGATGGCGGAAAATGGACTGCGCATGCGCGAGATCATGTCGTTCGGGTCCAACTTCTCGGCGACGCTGACCGGGCTCAACATGGTGCTGTTGGTGATGTTTGGCGCGCTGTTGGTCGCTCAACAGGAATTGACGGTCGGACAACTGATTGCCGTCACCATGCTGTCGTCACGCGCCATCGGCCCGGTGGCACAGATCGCCGGCCTGATCATCCGCTGGGAACAAACCAAACTGGCCTTGCATGCCCTCAACCAGATCATGGCGGCACCTACCGACAACCAGGCCGGTAGCGTGCAGATGGCGCGTATGCAGGGGGCCATCGAGTTACGCGATGTGCAGTTCGGCTATCCCAAGAGTCAACCCTTGCTGAAAGGCATCAATCTGAAGATTGCGCCGGGCGAAAAGGTAGGTTTCATCGGCCGCATCGGTTCCGGCAAAAGCACCTTGTTGCGGCTGCTGCTGAATATCTACGCACCGGATCAAGGCGCCGTGCTGATCGACCGCGTTGCGGTGACCCAGATAGACCCGCTTAGCCTGCGTCGGCAGATTGGGTTCGTGCCGCAGGATGTGACGCTGTTCCACGGCAGCATGCGCGACAACATCCTGCTTGGCGCCACCGATGTCAGCGATGCCGAATTGCTGCACGCGGTGCGTCTGGCCTGTCTGCAGGACACCCTGGTGCAACTGCCGGAAGGCCTGGGCAGCGAGGTTGGCGAACGTGGCGAACGTCTGTCCGGCGGCCAGCGCCAGGCGGTGGCCATCGCGCGCGCGTTGGTGCGGCAGCCGCGCCTTTTGTTGATGGATGAACCCAGCAGCATGATGGACCCGGCCACTGAACATCAATTGATCCAGCATCTGCGTGAATTGAAGGACACCACCTTGTTGCTGATCACGCATCGCACCGCGATGCTGCCGCTGGTCGATCGTCTGGTCGTCCTGGATCAGGGGCGCGTCGTGCTGGATGGCCCGCGCGATGACGTGTTGCGGCGGCTGCAACAGGCTTCGGGGGCTGGCAACAGCGTCCCGGCCGTGGTGGGAGGTGCCGCATGAGCACTTTCAATCCACATGTCGATCTGGATCGCGGGCCGCGCCGTGCCGTGCAATGGCTGCTCGGTTCGCTGGTCGGCTTCCTGGTGTTGGCGCTGGTCTGGATGGCATTCGCGCAACTCGATATTTCGGTGCAGGCGATGGGCAAGGTGGTGCCTTCAAGCCGGGTGCAGACCATCCAGAGTCTGGAAGGCGGTATTCTGCGTGAGCTTGCCGTCAAGGAAGGGCAATCGGTCAAACGCGGCGAACTGCTGGGCTATGTGGAAAATCTGCAGTTCAACGCCGAACTCGGCGAAGGGCAGCAGAACCAGCAGGCCTATGCCAGCGCCATCGCCCGTCTGGATGCTGAACTGGGTGGTGGCGTACCCGTGTTCGATGCGCAATTGCGCGCACAGGCACCGGGGATGGTTGCCGAACAGCGCCAGTTGTGGGAATCGCGGCAACGTGAATTGCGCACCACGCTGGATGTGGTGCGGCAGCAGATTGCCCAACGCCAGGAAGAACTGAGTGAAGCCAGAGCCCGCGTGCGCGCGCTGGAATCGGTACTGGAGCCGGCGCGTGAAACGCTTGCCATCGAAGAAAAACTGCATGCCCAGGGGGCAGGCGCGCGTGCCGATTACCTGCGCGCACGGCAAGAAGTCATTCGCCTGGATGGCGAGCTGGAAGCCGCTCGCATCAATGTCCCGCGCACGCAGGCCGGGCTGGATGAAGCGCATTCGCGGCTGGCCGAATTGAGCGCGCGGCATCAGGCCGAGGGCAGTCGCGAACGCGCTGATCTGAAGGCCAAGGCGGGAGTGGTCAAGGAACAGATCACCGCACAGGCGGACCGGGTCAACCGGCGGGAACTGCGTTCGCCGATGGATGGCATCGTCAACCGTTTGATCATCAGCACTGCCGGCGCGGTCGCAAAACCGGGGGAGACGATCATGGAACTGGTGCCGGTCAAGGACACGCTGTTGATTGCGGCACGGGTGAAGCCGTCCGATATCGCCTTCATCCACCCCGGCCAGGCCGCGCGGGTGCGCATCACTGCCTATGATTCATCGATTTTCGGCAGCCTCGATGGCAAGGTGGTGCGCGTTGGTGTCGATGCGGTGGTGGATGAACGGGATCCGAAGAACGAAGCGTATTTCGAGGTGTATGTGGAAACCGATCGCAACTACCTGGGCAAAGCGGAAGAACGCCTGACCATCTCCGCCGGCATGACGGCGGATGCCAGCATTCAGACCGGCAAGCGTACCGTGCTGGAATACCTGCTCAAGCCAGTGGTGAAGACGCTGGACAAGTCGTTGCGGGAACGTTGATGTCACGCCTTGCTGCCTTTATTTTCAGCATGTTGCTGGTCAGCCTGCCGGTTGTGGCCGAGACACTGCCCGAGGCCATGCGTCTGGTCTTGCAGCAGCATCCAGAAATCCGTGCCGGGCAGGCGCAACTGAATATTTCGAATGAACGGCTGTTGCAAGCCCGGTCGAATTTCTATCCGACGCTCGGGCTGGATGGGACTGCCAGCGATGCACGCGACATTGACCAGGGAAACCCGCGCGACCGGACGACGCGGCGCGCCGATGTATTCCTGCGCTGGAACCTGTTTCGCGGCTTCGCTGATCGTCAGGGCCAACGCGCGGCCGAGCATGATCAACTGGCGGCGGATGCCGGTTTGCTCGACGCGCGCGAGCAGGTGGCCTTGCAGTTGGTGCAGGCCTATCTCGATGTGCTGCGTCTGCGCCGTCAATTGGCGCTGGGCGAGACCTACATCAGCGAACATCAGCGTCTCAGCGAGACGGTGAAAATGCGGGTCAAGAATGGCCGCGTCGCAGCCGCCGACCAGGAACAGGTGCGCGCCACGCTGATCCAGGCACGCTTGCAGCAATCGCAAATCCGCGCCGAGTTACGCAGCGTCGAGGCTTTCTATGGCCTGCTGGTTGGCAGGCCGGCAGGCGAGTTGAGCGAACCCACCTTGGATGTCGCTACGGTCAGCCAGGATCTGGAAGGTTTGTTGCAGCAAGTTCAACTGGCTAACCCGCAAGTCCGCTCGGCCTTGCAAACCGCGGCGGCACGCGCCGAGGAAGTCGGCGTCGCGGCGGCGGCGCTGTCGCCAAGCTTTGATCTGGAACTGCGCAAACGCCTGCTGACCGAGATCGACCCCATACCGCAGACAGATGCACGCCAGTCAGCGCAGATCCAGTTCAGTTATCAAATGCCGCTGGGCGGTGCCAGCTTCAGCCGCAAACGCGAGGCGGTGCAACTCAAACTGCAGGCACAGGCGACTGCTGACGCCAAACTGCTGCGCGTGCGCGGTGAAATCGCGCAGCGTTGGTCGACCTGGCAGGAAGCCCGCGCGATTGCCGTTGAACTGGCTGAGCGGGTCGAGGCCAGCGACCGCGTGGTGCAGGCCTATGACCTGCAATTCGCCGCCGCGCGGCGTTCCACCAATGATCTGATCGTGGCGCGCGCGGACCGCTATCGCGCCGCCTCGGATCAACTCGAAAATCGCATCCAGCAACTCTCAAGCAGCGCGCAGGTGTTGAGTCTGCTGGGGTTGCTGGAATCGAGTGTGTTGGGAGAAAAGGCGGTCGAGCAGCCTTGAGTCGGTCTGTAGGTGCGAATTTATTCGCATCATCAACCGCTTGCGTGCGAATGAATTCGCACCTACATCACTAACGCAACCGACTGATTTTGCACAGGTTCTCTAAGTGAGCAGGTCGCCTGGCTGTAACGGGTGCCCCGCCAGAAAAATGTTGGTCGGCAAGCGTTTGGCGCCGGCCTTTTGTACTTCGCGGACACGCAGCGCGCCGTCGCCGCAGGCGATCAGCATCTCGCCGTCGGACAGCGCCAGGATGCTGCCCGGCGTGCCGGTACCCGCCACCGCTTGCGCCTGCCAGATTTTCAGCGGATTGCCATCCAATAGGCCATAAGCGCCCGGAAACGGATTGAAGGCACGGATTCGGCGCGCCAGTTCCTGTGCCGGGCGTGACCAGTCGAGCCTGGCCTCATCCTTGCTGATCTTCGCCGCGTAGCAAGCCAGCGCATCATCCTGCGGCGTGGCGGTGAGCCTGCCGTCGGCCAGATCGGGCAGCAGCCGCACGATTTCACTCGCGCCCAGCGCTGCCAAGCGGTCGTGCAGACTGCCGGTGGTGTCATCAGGGCTGATCGGTAGCGTGGCACGGGTCAGCATGGCGCCGGTATCCAGCCCTTTGTCCATCTGCATCAGCGTGATGCCGGTTTCCGTATCGCCGGCTTCAATGGCGCGATGGATCGGCGCAGCGCCGCGCCAGCGTGGCAACAGCGAGGCATGGATATTGATGCAGCCGTAACGTGGCATGTCGAGCACGACTTGCGGCAGGATCAGACCGTAGGCGGCGACCACCATGACCTCGGCTTCAGCGTCGAGAATCGGCTGACGCGCCGCCTCGGTCTTCAGGTTTTCCGGTTGCGCGACATGGATGCCATGCGCCAGGGCCACTTCCTTCACCGGGCTCATTTTCAGCTTCATGCCACGTCCGGCCGGGCGATCCGGCTGGGTCAAAACCAAGCAGATGTCGTGGCCGGCGGCAATCAACGCATGCAACGCGGCTGCAGCAAATTCCGGCGTGCCGGCAAAAATCAGGTGCACAAACTTTGCCTCACATCGCTTCCCGCGCTTGTTTGGTCAGTTTGTGCTTGATGCGGGTCTGTTTAAGACGCGACAGGTATTCGACAAAAACCTTGCCATCGAGATGATCGGTTTCGTGCTGGAGGCAGACTGCCAGCAGTCCGTGCGCCTCCATCTCCGCGATTTCGCCGGCCAGATTCATTGCGCGTACCCGAATATGTTCCGCGCGGGTGACGTTGTCATAAATGCCGGGAACCGATAAACAGCCTTCCTCATGCACGATCTCGCCTTCTTTCAGCACAATTTGCGGGTTGATCAACGTCAGCAGCTGGTTTTTGTCTTCACTGATATCGACGACCAGCAGACGGATATGGCGATCAATCTGCGTCGCGGCGAGGCCGATGCCGGGTGCCGCGTACATGGTTTCCGCCATATCGGCGGCCAGTTGGCGAATTTCGTCGGTGATCTCGGCAACCGGTTTGGCTATGGTATGCAGGCGGGGATCAGGGAAATGCAGGATTTTTAGCAGGGCCATAGAAGATTGTCTGCAATTGTCAGCGCTAAATTGAAGGCTATTGGAGATAAAGTGGTTTAAGCTTTTTGGCGGCTGAATTATAACGGCGAGAATCTGATACTTATCACCGCCACTCAAGAGGGGCAGGAACATGCGAATACTGATTTTGATTGCAGCTCTGGGTTTGGGTTCCGGTTTTGGTGTAACGCTTCGGGCTGACGAAATACGCCTGCAGGAGCAAGCGCCAGACCGGCATGTCGTGGTCAAGGGCGATACGCTTTGGGATATCTCCGAGAAATTCCTGAAAGATCCCTGGAAGTGGCCTGAGGTCTGGGGATTCAATAAAGACCAGATCAAGAACCCGCACCTGATTTATCCCGGTGATGTCGTGCTGCTGACGATGGAAGGCGGCAAGCCACGCTTGTCGCTGGAGAAGGCGCGCTTCGGCGAAACCGTCAAGTTGTCCCCGTCGATACGCGGCGAGCCCATCATCATCAAGGAAGCCGGTATTCCGGCAATACCGCTTGCCGCCATCGCACCCTTGCTGAGCAAAGGCGGCGTCGGCGATGCCGCTGATCTGGCGCAGTCGCCGATGATTCTGGGCTCCAGTGATGCGCGCGTGATGTTCGGCCCCGGCGACCTGGTTTATGCCAGCAAAGGCGCTGTGGATATCGTCGATTGGCGCGTGGTGCGTCTTGGTCAGGCGTTGAAGAACCCGGATGACCCGAAAGATGTCCTGGCCTACGAAATGCTTCATCTCGCCGAAGCACGCACTGAAGTGCCGGGCGATCCGCAGACAATTCGTATCCTGCGTACTGAGCAGGAAGTGTTGGAGCGTGACCGTCTGGTGCCGGCCTGGAAAATGGAAACCCCCCAATTCATGCCACATGCGCCCGAGAAACCGGTTAAAGCGAAGGTGGTTTCCGCATTGGGCGGGCCGTTGTATGCCGGTGCCTGGATGACGCTGGTGCTCAATAAGGGCAGTCGCGACGGGATCGAAGAAGGACATGTGCTGGCCTTGTTCCGGCCTGGGCGTTCGGTGGCTGATCCGAAATGCATCCGCGCCGAAAAAATTGCATTCCTGGCCGGTGGCGGCCGTGGTCATGCCGAAGACTGCGCGAAAGATGAACATGATGTGACCGCATTGCCGGAAACGCGCAATGGTCTGCTCTTCGTTTACCGCGTCTTCAACAAGGTGGCCTACGCTCTGGTGATGAAGACTACTGAACCGGTGGCGGTGGGCGATCTGGCGCGCAACCCATGAAATTGTGCTGATTTGCCCATACTTGCTGACGCAGATGCCTGGCTGACCCTGGAAGCCATTCCTGGCCTCGGGCCGGATGCGGCGCAACGTCTGTTACGCGCGTTTGATCTTCCGGCGGACATCCTCGCAGCCCATCCGGTGCAACTGGAGCCGTTGGTCGGCCAGACGCTGGCGCGCGCCATCGCCCAAGGCGTCGATGCCGCTGCACTGCAACCGGGCCTGGATTGGCTGGCGCAGCCGGACAACCATCTGATCACCTGGAACGACCCGGCTTATCCGGCGGCTCTGCGTGATTTGCCGGCGCCGCCGGGCTGGCTTTATGTCAAGGGCGATCCAGCCTGGCTGGCGCGGCCGATGCTGGCCATCGTCGGCAGCCGACATGCCACGCCACAAGGGCTGCGTGATGCCGAAGCGTTAGCGCGGACACTGTCCGAAGCCGGCCTGACCATCGTTAGCGGCCTCGCACTGGGTATCGATACCGCCGCGCACAACGGCGGTCTGGCGGGGCTGGCGAGCAGTGTCGCGGTGGTCGGCACCGGGCTTGACCGGGTGTATCCGGCGCGCAATAAAGCGCTGGCGCATCGTCTGGCGGCGGAGGGGGCGATTGTTTCCGAGTTTCCGATTGGCACACCGCCGAAAAGCGGCCATTTCCCGCGCCGCAATCGGATCATCAGCGGCCTCAGTCTGGGCGTGCTGGTGATTGAGGCGGCGTTGGAGAGTGGCTCCCTGATTACCGCCCGCCTGGCTGCCGAGCAAGGCCGCGAGGTGTTCGCGCTGCCAGGTTCGATTCACTCCACCTTGGCCAAAGGTTGTCACCGGTTGATCAAGCAAGGCGCCAAGCTGGTCGAGTCGGCGAATGATGTGCTGGAAGAACTCGGCCGATTATTACCAAAGACGCTGCCACAGACGCCGCCGCAGACGAGCGCTGATACGGCAGCAAGCCGGGCGGCATCCGATACCGATGCGGCCTTGCTCGCGTTGCTTTCCGGTGGTCCGTTGATCCTCGATCAGCTGGCTACCCGGCTTGGCTTGACGGTAGAGGATGTCTCGGTCAAGCTTCTCGCGGCCGAAATGCAGGGCGCCATTGCCAAGTTGCCTGGCGGCCTTTATCAACGACTGTTCTGACAATGTTCGACATCCTTCTCTACCTCTACGACACCTATCTTTTGGCCGAACATTTTCCGGATCCTGAACGCCTTTCGCGCAAGCTTTCCGCTGCCGGCTTTGAAGCGGAAGCCATAGGCGAAGCGCTCGACTGGCTCGCCGCGCTGGATGACCTGAGCACCGACACAGGCGAGATTGAACATCCGGCGGTACGGATTTACAGCACTTATGAAATCAGTCGCTTGGCCACTGAAGGTCGCGGTTTCCTGACTTTCCTGGAAGGCTCTGGCCTGTTGTCGGTACATGCCCGCGAGTGGGTGATTGATCGCGCGTTGGCGTTGAGCGACACCGAGGTATCGGCCAACCGGGTCAAATGGATCGCCTTGCTCGCGCTGTGGAAGCTGAAGGGCGCCGGTGATGTCTTGTGGCTGGAAGACCTGGTTCGGGGTGGCGATGTGACCGACGCTGACGGCGACGAAATCAGTGACCCGGACGATGCTCTGGCGATCGACTGGCAACCTACCCTGCACTGATCAGACTTCGTGTCCAAACAACTCATCATCGCCGAGAAGCCCTCGGTCGCTCAGGACATTGCCCGAGCCTTGGGTGGTTTTACCAAGGAAAAGGACTTTTTCGAGTCCGAACATTTCGTCCTTTCGTCTGCCGTAGGCCATCTGCTCGAACTGACTTTGCCCGAGGAGTTCGAGGTCAAACGCGGCAAATGGTCGTTTGCGAACTTGCCGGTGATTCCGCCGCACTTTGCGCTGAAGCCGGTGGAAAAGACCGAAGACCGGCTGAGATTGCTCACCCGACTGATCAAGCGCAAGGATGTCGATGGCCTGATCAACGCCTGTGACGCGGGGCGCGAGGGCGAGTTGATCTTCAACTACATCGCCCAGCACAGCGGCAGCAAGAAACCGGTGCACCGCCTTTGGCTGCAGTCGATGACCCAGGGTGCAATCCGCGACGGCTTCGCCAGCCTGCGTCCGGCCGCGGAAATGTCCGGCCTGCGCGCAGCCGCTATCAGCCGTGCTGAAAGTGACTGGTTGATCGGCATCAACGGCACCCGCGCGATGACCGCGTTCAACTCGAAAACCGGCGGTTTCCACCTGACCACCGTCGGACGTGTGCAGACACCGACGCTGGCTATCGTGGTTGAGCGGGAAGAAAAGATTCGTGCCTTCAAGCCGCGCGCCTATTGGGAACTGGAAGCGCGCTTCGCTGGTGAGAAGGGTGAATACCCCGGCCGCTGGTTTGATGAGAAATTCCGCAAACCGGAAGACGACGAACACGCCACCGCCTACCGGTTGTGGGATCAAACCCGCGCCGAAACGATCCGCGATGCCTGTCTGGGCAAGCCGGCCAAGGCGACGGAAGAAACCAAGCCGACCAGCCAGTTGTCGCCGTTGTTGTATGACTTGACCAGCTTGCAGCGTGAAGCCAATGGGCGTTTCGGTTTTTCCGCCAAGACCACGCTGGGCCTGGCGCAGGCCTTGTACGAGAAGCACAAGGTATTGACCTATCCGCGGACCGATGCGCGCGCGCTACCGGAGGATTACCTGCCGACGGTGAAGGAAGTGCTGGCCAATCTGCCGGAGGAATACGCGCCGCTGGCGAGCACCATCCTCGACAAGAAATGGGTCACCCCAAACAAGCGCATCTTCAACAACGCCAAGATTTCCGACCACTTCGCGATCATCCCGACCGGAAATCCGCCGAAGTCGTTGAATGAAATCGAACAGAAATTGTATGACCTGGTCACTCGCCGCTTCCTCGCCGTGTTCTATCCAGCGGCGGAATATGCGGTGACCACCCGCATTACCCGGATCGACGAACACGCCTTCAAAACCGAAGGCAAAGTGCTGGTGAATCCGGGCTGGCTGGCGGTTTACGGCAAGGAGGCGGCGGTCGAGGATGAAGACGGCGGCACACCTTCGCTGTCGCCCATCGTGGCGGGAGAAACACTGGCCACCAAAACGGTCGAGATCAAGGCTGCTTTCACCCGGCCTCCGGCGCGCTTCAACGAAGCCACGCTGCTGTCGGCCATGGAAGGTGCCGGCAAGATGATCGAAGACGAGGAACTGCGCGCGGCGATGGCCGGACGTGGACTCGGCACGCCGGCGACGCGGGCGCAGATCATCGAAAACCTGTTGTCCGAGGTCTATCTGCATCGCGAAGGCCGCGATCTGGTGCCGACCGCGAAGGCCTTTTCACTGATTACCTTGTTGCGGGGCCTGGGCGTCAAGGAACTGACTTCTCCCGAACTCACCGGTGGCTGGGAATACAAGCTGGCGCAGATGGAGCATGGCAAGCTGTCGCGCGACGAGTTCATGGCGCACATCTCGACGTTGACGCAGGAAATTGTTGATCGCGCCAAGCGCTATGAGTCGGATACCGTGCCGGGTGATTTCGCCATATTGAAGACGCCGTGCCCGAAATGCGGCGGTGTGGTGAAAGAGAACTACAAGAAATTCGCCTGCCAGTCGTGTGACTGGAGCGCCTGGAAGATCGTCGCCAGCCGCCAGTTTGAAGTGGCCGAGATGGAAGCCTTGCTCAGCAACGGCAAGATCGGCCCGTTGACCGGGTTCCGCAACAAGATGGGGCGGCCGTTTGACGCCGAAATCCGACTCAATGACGACAAGATGCCTGAATTCGACTTCGGCCAGCCACGCGAAGGCGAAGCTGCCGAGCCCGTCGACTTCTCCGGCCACGAAAGTCTGGGGGCGTGTCCGAAGTGCGGCGCGGCTGTCTATGAACATGGCAATTCGTTTGTCTGCGAACACAGCGTCGGGCCTGAGAAGAAGTGTGATTTCCGTAGCGGCAAGCTGATCCTGCAGCAGCCGGTGGAACGTGCACAGATGCAGAAACTGTTGGCGGAAGGCAAGACCGATCTGCTGACCGGATTCGTATCGGCTCGCACCAAGCGCAAGTTTTCCGCGTTTCTGGTGCGCGACAAGGACGGCAAGGTCAGTTTCGAATTCGAGCCGCGTCCTGAAGGCGGCGCCAAACGCGCGGCCCCTGCGCCAGGCAAGGAGTTGGGCAAGCACCCTGCCGACGGCAAACCGATCAGCCTCAAATCTGGACGCTTCGGGCCTTATGTACAGCACGGCAAACTCAACGCCACGTTGCCGAAGGAAATGAACCCGGATGCGGTGACACTGGAACAGGCCATCGAGTTGCTGGCGATCAAGGCAGCCGCAAAGTAGTGATCTGCCGCGAACGTGGCGTAGCCATGTAATTCCCCGCCATGACCACACTTCAGACCGTGAATCCGCCCTTGCTGTTGTCCGTCATCGAGTTGCTCGGCTATCCGAATCTGCGCGTTGTGTATGAACGCCTGGGTTACCGTGTGTTGACCGAGTTCGCCGTTCGCAAGGCGATCAGCCTGATGCGCAAGGAAAAGCCAGCGGTAATCGTGGCGGATTTTTACTTCCAGCCGGATTTTCGCGACCGGGTCAGCAATCTGGAATCTCTTTTGGCCACCGCGCAATCGCACAAGGATGTGAAAGTGTTGGTGCTGTATGAATCGGCGCATGAGCATGCGCTTGAACGTCTGCGCGCGCGGTTCCGTATTGATGCCGCACTGACGCTGCCGGTGCGTGAAGCTGAACTGGAAAGCGTGCTGGCAGCCTGGCGTTGACGCTTTTTGGGCATGCTGGCTGGGGAAATGTGGGCGTATGACCTGGAAACCTCGGTTGAGCGCAGTTTTTTCTCCGTGAAGCCGCCTGGAGACTGGCGAGAGGGCGATTTCCACATTCACCTGTCGGGTGGGGTGGAAAACGCAGAAGGAGGCTCCGCTTGCGGGCCCAGTACCACAACTCGCTTCAACGCTCGCGCCGCAAGCGGACGCTCCTACAACGCGGACAACTGCCGGATTTTGGATGAATAACTACGCCACTCCTTCGCGCAATTCCCATTGCAAACAAGGTCCGGCGCGATCATCACGCGAATTATGAAATATCCGGGCTAGTAAAAATCTGATTAAAGTTATTTCGCGGCTGTCCGTTAATTTCAACGGCAACGTCATTCGTTGCCTACCTGCAAAGGGCAAACTCATCGAAAGGTGAGGACGCAAAGTCACCGGTCTAAAGGGCGCAAGCCCCATGACAGCGGGATTTCCAGGTCAAGGTGGAGCCGTTCTGGCTGCCCTTCGCTTGTCATCCCTCTTCGCGCTGCCCTGTGGAATCTTCGATGAAGGCGATTTCACGCCATGTGGTTTGTGGGAAATGAGGCTCGGATCGAGTCGGGCTGAAGGAATGGGCCATGATCTTGGCAAGTGGATCGTCTCAACGCGCAAGCGGTTCGGAACCCGATAGGTGGGCTGACCTGCCATCGACGCTACGTGAGTGCGGTGAAATCGCCGGTCAGCGAATATCCGGTGTGTTGTCCGACGCACTGCGCCAAGCTGAGGAACTGCTTTTTTCCCACAGTACGCAGGCGCTGACCCAGGGCGAATGCGAAATCATGCTGAATGCGGCCGAATTTGCCCGGGTGCGGAAAGGCAAGGTGGTCGAAGATTTCCTGAAGCACTTCGAGTCCCGCTATGTCCGTGCCTGCCATTACAAGCCGACGATCCTGACCGGCTTCCAACTCGATTTCGACTCCAGTCATCTGGAGGTCGTAGCGCATGATCTGCTCGACGATTCCCTCGAACCCGGCATGCTGTCTGAGGCAATCCAGAATGCGGCTTGGCTCTCACTGAATGATTTGACCCACTGTTTTGGCGTTTTGCTTGCTGCGGACGGCATCAAACCGAATGACATGCCGTTGAGCCCGAAGCTGATCGAAGCCGCAGTTTCTGCGGCGGTAAGAGATCAACCTTGGCGGCATGAAGCAAAATCGCAGGTGATTCGGAGTCTGCGCAGGTTTTTCCCGGATCGCGTTGGTTTGATTTACCGCGATCTGGTCGAACATCTGCATCATGTGCTTGATCTGGCGCTTGATCTGGCCCTCGAACCGGACATTTCCCGTCCCATCCTGCCGCAGGAATCCTCGCCTGAACTTGTACTTGCCCCCGCCAATGCAGCGCTCTGTATCGAGCCGGAAAATGAAGTGATCGAATACGCCATGGCGGCAGCACGGGGTGAAGCGTTACGTCGCAAGGTCGAGCCGGCTTCGAGCTGGGCCTTTGTAGAAACGCCGATTGAAGCGTTCGTTGAAGTGGTCGTTGAAGTGGTCGATAAAGCGCAGCCCGTGAAGCCCACATTGCCCGAATCGGTGGCGCGGACGGCGCCTCCGGAAATGCCACAAGCCATCGCGATGAACATTCCGCCCATCCGGAAAATCCGAACCAGCAGAACGCAGGCCGCTGCGATGATGGCTGCGTTGGCATGTGGTGCCCGGATGGAATTTCGTGAGCTTGATGGCAGTGTGACGCCACTCAAATTGACCTGGATCAGCCCGCACAAAAGCTTGTACCTGATGACCAACCGGGAAAAGAAGCGTACGTTGTCGATGGGTGGCGATGATCTGGTCGCAGCCCTGTGTCAGGGGCGCATGCGCATCGTCATGCCGAGCAGGAGCCTTGCGACTGTCGGCGTCTACCCCAGGCAGCCGGCCAAGAAGACGGCTTGAAAAGGAACATGTGATGTTACTTTCGATGCGGCCCGTACCCTTGATCCAACCGTTGCGCCAACACACCTCGCATTCGGCGAACGCTGAGGCAGCGGACTTCAGCATGCCTCGGTTCATTACGCGTCAACCCTTGCTGGATCGCGCGTTCAACATCATCGGCTATGAACTTAAGGTGAGTCCGGCGGGCCCTTTACCAGTCTTGCCGGGTGCGACAAGCTGGCGTCAGATTCAGGACGAAGCGTTGCTGGTCAGCGTCATTGATCTCGAATATCAGCAGGCATTGAAGCGCAGGCTGACCTTGCTGAATCTGGATTCAGAGAGTCTGAATAGTCCGCTGCTGGATAAATTGCCGCGCGCACGTGCCATTCTCGCCGTGCATCCGCACAACCCCACCCCCGAGTTGCTTGCCCGGTGTCAGGCTATGGCGCGTGAGGGCTATGCGCTGGCACTCGATGCCGCAGCTTTGATGCCAGGCATGATTCCGCTGGCGATGCAGAGCACCTACCTGCGCTTCGATGCCGGCGCTAACGATCTGATGTCGCTAACTGACCAGCTTGTGCGCATCCAGAATATCCAGAACATCCAGGGGCCAAGCCTGATTGCCAGGAATGTGGAAAACGCGGAAACCTTCGCTGCTTGCCACAAGCTTTCATTCGACCTGTTCCAGGGCTATTTCTTTGCCCAGCCAGCGCTTGTGCGTGCGCGCGGGATTGACACTAGCCGCTTGCGTATCATCAAACTGCTGAATCTGGTGATGAGTCATGCCGATTTCGCTGGCATCGAGGCGCAATTCAAGCTGGATCCCGGCCTGACGTTGAAGATGCTGCGCTTCATCAATTCGGTCGGAGTCGGGTTGCGCTATCCAGTCCGTTCGATCGGTCATGCCTTGCTGATGCTCGGCCACGACCAACTGTATCGCTGGCTGACACTCTTGTTGTTCACCCATCAAGCGTCTGATGGACGCAATCAGGCGCTGCTCATAAACGCACTGGTCCGGGCACGCTTGGCAGAAAGCCTGGGTCAGTATCAATTGGCGAAAGCGGATTGCGATGGATTGTTCATTGCGGGCATTCTGTCGATGCTGGAAGCCTTGCTCAACCTGCCAATGGTGCAGATTCTCGCGGCACTGAACTTGTCTGAGCCGATCGTTGCAGCCCTGTTACACGGGCGTGGTATCTACGCGCCCTATTTGAGCCTGGCTATCGCGTTGGAAAACGGTGACCCGGCAAGCATTGGTCAACTCGCGCAAGCACTCGGTCTGAGCCATGAAACGCTCAATCTGGCACATATGAATGCTTTGATCTGGTCAGAGGGCATGGAGGTTTGAGCTGTGTTTTTCGGCACAAAACCTGTAGGTTGGGCTGACGCGAGGAAGCCCAACATGAGCGACTGCCCAAGGCAGTTGGGCTTCCTGATGTCAGCCCAACCTACGCAGTGATGAACAAGGGAGTAGCCATCTCGACTTGATGCCCGTTTTCTTCCATTATCGCCACTGCCTGGCTACCTGCTGGAACTCGCGAAAAAGATGAAACGTATCCTCGTTGTAGATGACAACGCAATCAACCGAAAACTGGCTGTCGCGATGCTGAAGAAGCGTGGCTGGTCAGCCGAGGAGGTCGATTCCGGCCAGGCGGCGCTGGTGCGTCTGGCTGTGGTTGCGTTTGATGGTGTGCTGCTGGATATCAGCATGCCCGGCATGGATGGCGAGGAAGTATGTCGGCGGATTCGTGCAGACTCCAATCTTGCGGGGCTTAGACTGATTGCTTATACCGCGCATGCCATGGAGTCGGAAAAACAGCGTTTTCTCGACTCCGGCTTCGACATGGTTCTGATCAAGCCAATCACGATGCAGAATCTGCAGGTGGTGTTGCCGGATTGAGCAAGGGCAAGGTGATCTCGAAATAGGCCCCATGCCCGGGTTCCGATTCCAGCCGAATCGAGCCGCCCATCAAGATCAGGAATTCCTTCGCCAGGGTCAAACCCAGGCCGGTACCGCCATGGGCGCGGGTAATGAATGTGTCTGCCTGATGAAATCGCTCGAATACCGTAGCCTGGGCTTCACGCGCAATGCCTGGCCCGGTATCGCGTACTCCGATCACGATGCGATCCGTTTCACCTCGGGCAGATAGGCAAATCTCGCCTTGTTGGGTGAATTTGACCGCATTGCTCAGAAGATTGTGTATCACCTGGCGTAGACGGGTTGGATCACCGGTGATCTGTTCCGGTAGCGTGGCGTCGAGTTCAAACATCAACTGCAAACCCTTTTGTTGTGCCGGCGCGGTGTGAAGACTGGCCATTTCCCTCAGCAGTGGCGCCAACGAAAACGGCGTCTGTTCCAGTGTCATGTTGCCGGATTCGATCTTGGCGATATCCAGTACATCGTTGACCAGCAGAAGCAGATGTTGGCCGCTTTGATAGATGGTGTCGGCGTAATCGCGGGTTTCCTCGTTCTGTGCATCGTCCCGGATCAGTTCGGCAAAACCAAGGATGCCGTTCAGCGGCGTGCGTAATTCATGCGACATGCTGGCAACGAAGTCACTCTTCAAACGGCTGTTTTCCTCCGCCTGACGGCGTGCTTCATCCAGCCGTTTGAATGAGTCCTCGACGCTGCGGGTCATGGTATTGAGCGAATCGCTCAACTTGCCCAGTTCGTCTTTCGATTTGGATTGGAAGCGATAGCCGAATTCTCCAGATTCGATGCGCGCCAAGCCACCGATGACATCGGTGATCCGGCGCGTCAGCATTGAAGCCAGCCAGATCGCAATCACCACCACCAGCAACACCATCAACAGGGTCGCGGTGATCAGGCCGAATGAGGTGCGACTCATCGATTCGGCGATCAGATTGCGCAAGCCGGCTTGCTGCGCTTTCATGCGCTCACCAAATTCAGCGACCTTGCCCGACATCAGGGTGGCCGTGGTTTGCGCGGGCTGGTGAAAATCTTCGACATTGGCGCCGATGGTCACATAACCGAATCCGCGCGGCGTGTTGGCATATTGTCCGGTGCGGTAAGGGATGGTCGCGGCAGTCGTCAGTTTCCAGACACCGGTCCACAGGATCAGGAACGAACCGGAGCCGCCGAATTGGGTCAGGTCATGCCAGCCCTGGCATTGCGGGGCGAAATTCAGATATTGGCAATCGAGACCGATCTGGCCTGCCTTGGTCAATGCCTTGGCAGGTTTCTTGTCGCGTGATTGACGGTCGAACGGGGAAATGCCAGCCAGATAGTCACGCAATGGCTGCCCGCTTTTCTGCCAGCCATCAAACAAACTGGCCTCCAGCCAGGGGGTTGCGTATTCGCCGGTGTTGGTGTCGAAGCCGACGATCGAGTGATGCCTCGGATGCGCAATGTTGCGATCCCGATAATCCCAGATGAAGGCATAGTTGCCATTGGTGGCATCGGAAATGGCGGTGTAGCGGGCTGATGTCGGCATCAGGTTGTCGGTGAAACTCATGATGTGGCTATGGTCCAGAGCCAGCGTCACATAACCGACGATGCGGCCATTGCGCGTCACCGGTGTCGCCCAGCGCACAATGCCCTGGAAACGTTTGCCTTTCGGATTTTCGCGCCCGGCGTACGCTTCCTTTTCCGGCGCAAACTCTATGTCGAGAGACTTCGCTTTTTCCGGCGTCACTGGCCCGATGATGCGCGATGGGACGTAAGGGCCGATGACCTCCGAGACATAGATCTCGCCCGGTTTCAGCTTTTTCAGTTCGGCGAAATAGGTTTCCGCTTTGCTCCAGGTGTTCTCGCGCCGCGAGACATCTTTCAGCTCCTGCGGCAGAACACCGGTTTGGGCAATTTTCAGTTTCTCGCGCCCGTCCAGGTCCACATAGGTGATTTCGTGATACAGCGGTCTCGGCAGGGTGGGCAAGACACTTTCCGGTGGCCGGTAATGGAAGTCCTGTTTGTTCTCCGGATTGCTTGGCGTGGCGATCCGGGCGTCTTGCGACGGCGGGCTGGCCGGCACCCATCCATTCCCGTTTTCGGCCAGCTTCCAGGCACCGATGTCGGTCAGGTTGCGCGTGCGATTGGCGACAAAACTACGGTATTGCGATGGATTCGGTTCGAGTTGTGCGGCAAGCAGGATGTCGCGATCCCGGTCATAGAGAAAATCAGCGATGGTGCGCGCTGTATCCGTGGTCAGGCGTTCGAGTTCTTCCCGGGCACGGTCATCCAGTGCTTTTACCGCCTCTTTGGTGAAGGTCTGCCCCATTTGTTCAACCGTATCGCGTACTTCTCCGGTCAAGGAGTCGGTACGTTGGGCCAGGCTGCCGCCAAGGTGAGTGACCCCTTCCCAGGCCAGCATGGCGAGCATGATCAAAGGCAATACCTTGATCAGAATGAACAGAATGATCAGCTTTGTTCGAATCCCAAGCGTTTCAAACGCCTTGCCTGCGGTATTTCCCATTGCTGCAATCCCTTTTGATCAGAAAGTGCGGGTTGGTGGTTTTGATCTTGGAAAGATCGTGGAAAGCTCGCAAAAAAAGATCGGATCGCGCCAGAACGTGTCTGGTTGCGAGCCGACGCCGATACACAATCGGCCGTTTTTCAAAGATATTGAATTTCACGCCGGGGGCAGGCCGTTCGCAAAAAATAACGCCGCCAAGTTGCCCGGGCGGCGTTATCAACAATCAGATTTGAACAATGGAGATTTGATCGATGAGGATTTGATCGATGGATCAGCCGCGTCGCATCGAATCGAAGAAATCGTTGTTGGTCTTGGTGGCGCGGATTTTGTCGGACAGGAATTCCATCGCTTCCATGTCGTCCATCGGATAGAGCAGCTTTCGCAGCACCCAGATTTTTTGCAGGATCGAGGCTTCAATCAGCAGTTCTTCCTTGCGTGTGCCGGAACGATTGACGTTGATTGCCGGGTAGACGCGCTTCTCGGCCATACGGCGATCGAGATGGATTTCCATGTTGCCGGTGCCTTTGAATTCTTCAAAGATCACGTCATCCATGCGGCTGCCGGTGTCGATCAGCGCGGTGGCGATGATGGTCAGGCTGCCGCCTTCCTCGATGTTGCGGGCGGCGCCGAAGAAGCGTTTCGGCTTCTGCAGCGCGTTGGCGTCGACGCCACCCGGGAGGACGTTGCCGGAGGTCGGCTGCACGGTGTTGTAGGCGCGCGCCAGACGGGTGATGGAGTCGAGCAGGATCACCACGTCCTTCTTGTGTTCGACCAGACGCTTGGCCTTGGCAATCACCATTTCGGCAACCTGCACATGGCGCGCGGCGGGCTCGTCGAAGGTGGAGGCGACCACTTCGCCTTTCACGGTGCGCTGCATTTCGGTGACTTCTTCTGGCCGTTCGTCGATCAGCAGCACGATCAGAATCGCTTCCGGATGGTTGGCGGTGATGGCGTGCGCAATGTGCTGCATCATCACCGTCTTGCCGGTCTTCGGCGGCGCTACGATGAGGCCGCGCGAGCCCTTGCCGATCGGCGAGATGATGTCGATCACCCGGCCGGTCATGTTTTCTTCCGCCTTGATTTCGCGTTCCAGCTTGAACGGCTGATTGGGAAACAGCGGCGTCAGGTTCTCGAACAGTATCTTGTGCTTCAGGTCTTCCACCGCGCCGCCGTTGGCCTTGTCCAGTTTGGTCAACGCGAAGTAGCGCTCGCCATCCTTGGGTGTCCGAATCTCGCCTTCGACGGTGTCGCCGGTATGCAGGTTGAAGCGGCGAATCTGCGATGGCGAGACATAGATATCGTCCGGGTTGGACAGGTAAGACGTGTCCGGCGAGCGCAGGAAACCAAAGCCATCAGGCAGGATTTCCAGGACGCCATCACCGAAGATGCTCTCTCCGGTTTTTGCCGCCTGTTTGAGCAAAGCAAATATCAACTCTTGTTTGCGCATCCGGTTGGCATTCTCGATGCCGTTGGCTTCGGCAATTTCGATCAGTTTGCTAACGTGGTGCTGCTTGACTTCGGAAAGATGCATGGAGTGTATGGGTGCAAGTTGGCCGCTAAGGGCTGGCCGGAAATGGCCTGAGGAGGGATGGCCTGAGGAGGGATGTGCAGAAGGAAGAGGGGAATGTCCGGCCTGGCGGGAGGGCAGATTCGTTGCCGATTTGGCGTTTGCGAATGTGGTGAAACCAGTGCGGCGAAACCTTGAGAATGCGCCAGGCGGGACTAAAGCTAACGGAAGTTAGATGTTTCTGTCAACGAAAGCGGTCAACTGGGACTTGGACAACGCGCCGACTTTGGTGGCTTCGACATTGCCATTCTTGAAAATCATCAACGTCGGGATGCCGCGAATTCCAAACTTGGGCGGTGTGGCCTGGTTTTCATCGATGTTCAGTTTGCACACCTTTAGGCGACCGGAATATTCCTTGGCGACTTCATCCAGAATCGGAGAAATCATCTTGCAGGGACCGCACCAGTCGGCCCAGTAGTCAACCAGGACTGGCATGGGGGATTGCAGAACTTCCTGCTCGAAGGTGTCGTCGGTGACGTAATGGATATGTTCACTCATGGGGTTTGCCTCAGGGGGTTTGGAGTGCGGAGGGGGCGATGATGTAGGTGTGTATTGGAAAGCAAGGCGCGCTGGGGTGGCTGAAGTACGTTGCTTGCCGCTATGCTAGCGAAAAACGATTAGTGAGGAAAGTTATGACCTACGTTGTCGCGGAAAACTGTATCAAGTGCAAATTTACCGATTGTGTCGAAGTTTGTCCGGTGGATTGTTTTCATGAAGGCCCGAACTTTCTGGTAATCGATCCGGAAGAGTGTATCGACTGCAATCTCTGCGTGTCGGAATGCCCGGCTGAGGCCATCTTTCCCGAGGATGATGTGCCGGATAACCAACGACAGTTCATTGCGCTCAATGCCGAGTTGTCGCGCCTCTGGCCGACCATTACCGAGAAGAAGGATGCGCCGCCGGATGCCGATGACTGGAATGGCAAACCTGGCAAGGCTGATTTGCTGGAACGCTGATCAAACCGCCAGTACCGCTGCCATCGCTTTCAGGCAGGTATCCACGTTTTTCTGGCTGGCTGAGGCACCCATCAGGCCGATGCGCCAGATTTTCCCAGCCAGGGCGCCGAGGCCGGCGCCGATTTCCAGATTGAATTCATTCAGCAGACGAGCGCGGCAGGCCGCATCGTCGATACCCTCCGGCAGAAGCACGGAATTGAGCTGCGGCAAGCGTTCGTCGGACGGCACCAGGAAGCTCAGACCCATGCCTTCGAGGCCGTGCTTGAGTGCTTCATGCATCGTGCGGTGTCTTGCCCAGGCCTTTTCGATGCCTTCCTCTGCCAGTATCAGCAACGCTTCATGCAAGCCGTAAAGCGGATTGATCGGCGCCGTGTGGTGATAGGTGCGTTTGCCTTCGCCGCTCCAGTAGCCAAGCACCAGATTCAGGTCCATGAACCAGCTTTGCACCGGCGTCGTGCGTGCCCTGACTTTTTCGATGGCGCGCTCGGAGAAGGTCACCGGCGACAGACCAGGCGTGCATGACAGGCATTTCTGACTGCCGGAATAGGCTGCATCAATGCCCCAGGCATCGATCAACACTGGCGTGCCGCCCAGCGAGGTGACGCAATCCATGATCGTCAGCGCGCCATGCTTGCGCGCGATGGCGGCCAGCGTGGCGGCGTCGGATTGGGCGCCGGTGGAGGTTTCCGCATGCACGAAGGCGAGGATTTTCGTATCCGGATGCGCCATAAACGCTGCTTCCACTTTGGCGACATCGACGGCGCGGCCCCAGGCGTCTTCAACCACGATCGGCACGCCGCCGCAGCGTTTGACGTTTTCCAGCATGCGGCCACCGAACACGCCATTGCTGCAGACGATGACTTTGTCGCCGGGTTCGACCAGGTTCACGAAGCAGGTTTCCATGCCGACCGAACCCGGGCCGGAGACTGGAAACGTCAGTTTGTTCTCGGTCTGGAAGGCATAGCGCAACAGGGTCTTGGTCTGTTCCATCATGTCGGTGAAGGCAGGGTCGAGATGGCCGATGGTCGGTCGCGCCATGGCGTCGAGGATGCGTTGCGGTACATCCGACGGACCGGGGCCCATCAGCGTGCGGTGCGGCGGCAGAAAGGATGTAATGGTGGGGGCGGTGACTGACATCTATTTCTCCGAATGAGTTGAATCGGATGATTCTAGTGGGATTATGGAAACCGAATTGGCAACCGAATTGGCAACCGAATTGGCAACCGAACTGGCAACTTAACTTGCAACCGTTCAACACGGTGGCGGGTCAGCGGTCTATTTTGAGTTTCAACAATGTATTGGAGATAACGCATGCAAAAGATTGTCATCTTGATCGGCCTCGGCCAACTCGGGCGCGTCTTTGCCGGAGGCCTGCTGAAAACCGGCCATGTCGTCGTACCGGTGAATCGTGGCGATGATCTCAACGCGGTCGCGGCGCGCTGGCCGGAGCCGGATCTGGTCCTGGTTTCGGTTGCGGAAGTGGACCTGCATCCGGTTTTGGCGGCGCTGCCGGTTGCCTGGAAGGACTGCCTCGGCTTGTTGCAGAACGAACTTTTGCCGCGTGACTGGCAAGCACACGAGATTGAAGACCCGAGCGTGATTGCAGTCTGGTTCGAGAAAAAGCCGGGCAAGGAATCACAGCCGTTACTGTCATCGCCGGTGTATGGCCCGCAAGCGGAACGACTGGTCGCGGCGCTGGCCAGCATCGAGTTGCCGGCGCATACGCTGCCCGATGCAGACGCCTTGATGTGGGAGTTGGTGCGCAAGAACCTCTATATCCTGACCACCAATATCGCGGGTCTGGAAACCGCCGGCGATGTCGGCACCCTGCGCGACCAGCACAATGTGTTGCTGGCTGCGGTAGCCAACGATGTGCTTGATGTGCAGGAGTGGTTATCCGGCGAGCAGCTGGACCGGGCCAGTCTGATGTCGGGCCTGCTGGAAGCGATAGCCGCCGATCCGCAACATGGCTGCGCCGGGAGATCCGCGCCTTTGCGGCTGAAACGCGCGCTGCATCATGCCGATGTCGCCGGTCTGGCGATTCCCGAATTACGCCGTATTGCAGGCGCGCACGGGATTGAATAACTACTTGCCGATTCGGTGAACAGCGTTATTCGGCAGCCCTATGCCTGCGCGGGCATAATGCCGCGCGTTGTTCCATCCCACCTCTTTTCAACTCGCCTTTGCCATGATTGAACTCTTGCTCTCCCCCGAAATCTGGATTGCCTTCTTTACGCTGACCGCGTTGGAACTCGTGCTCGGCATCGACAACATCATTTTCATCTCCATCCTGGTCGATAAACTGCCGCGTGAACAACAGGAATTCGCCCGCCGGCTCGGCCTGTTCCTGGCCATGTTCATGCGTATTGGCCTGTTGCTGTTGTTGTCCTGGATCGTCGGCCTGACGCAACCGATCCTCACCGTATTGGGACAGGAGATTTCCGGACGCGACCTGATTCTGCTTTCCGGCGGTTTGTTCCTGATCTGGAAAAGTACTGGTGAAGTGCATCAACTGCTGGAAGGCGAGGAAGGCGAGGCTTCCAGCAAAGTCGCATCGAGTTTTGCCGGCATCATTGCCCAGATCATCGTCATTGATCTGGTGTTCTCGCTCGATTCCATCATTACCGCAGTGGGCATGGTCAGTGAAGTTGGGGTCATGATTGCCGCAGTGGTTGCATCGGTGGGGTTAATGATGCTGTTCGCGCCGGCAATTGGCCGTTTCGTGTCGGATCATCCGACCATCAAAATGCTCGCGCTATCGTTCCTGGTCGTGGTCGGCGTGGTGTTGATCGCCGACGGCTTTGGTCATCATGTGCCGAAGGGTTACATCTACTTTGCGATGGCGTTTTCGGTGGGGGTCGAGATGCTCAACATCCGCATGCGCAAGCGGGCGAGGCAACCGGTTGTGCTGCATGAGCCCTATGTGGGTGACTCCCATGCCCGAGACTCGTAAATCCTCGTGGTCGTGGCGCTGATTCAGCGTCGCGCCGCCTTCGGTTGCGCCAGCAGGTAGATCGATGGAATCAGCAGCAGGGTGACGAACATCGAGAACAGCAGGCCGAACACCATGCAGACGGCGAGCGGGCGCAGCATTTCGGAGCCTTCGCCGACGCCGAACGCCAGCGGCGCCATGCCGACCACCGTGGTCAGTGTGGTCATCAGAATCGGGCGCAGGCGCAGGCGGGCGGCATCCAGAATCGCATCCAGCGCGTTGGCGCCGCGCTGCCGGGTTAGTTCGATATATTCGATCAGCACGATGGCGTTGTTCACCACGACGCCGATCAGCATGATCACACCGAGCCAGACCGGCATCGAAATCGGCAAGCCGGTAATCATCAGGCCGATCACCACGCCGACCAGCGCGAACGGCACGCCGAGCATGATTACCACCGGATTGCGCAGCGATTCGTACTGCACCGCCAGCACCACAAACACCAGGAACAGCGCCAGCCCGGCCAGCGTCAGTACCAGTTGATTGCCACGTTGCAGGCTGTCGAAAGCACCGCCGTAGTAGAGCGTGTAGCCGGTCGGCAACTGGAAATCCTTGAGATCGTCGCGCAGAGCCAGCAAGACTTCGCCGAGTGGCAGGTCGCCGGTCAATGCGGCGCTGACTTCGACGATGCGGCCCTGGTTCTGGCGGCGAATCTCGGTCGGCGCCACCACCATTTCTATCGTCGCGATGTCGCCCAGATGCACCGCCGGACGTTCCGGCGTGGCGCCGAACAGCGGTAGCGCGGCAAGCGAAGCCGGGCTGTCGATGCGATCCTGCGGCAGCCGCACGCGCACATCGTAGGCGCGGTTGCCTTCCAGATAATCGCCGATCAACAAGCCATCGAGCGCGATGCGCAGGGCGCGGCCGATCTGTTCTGCATCGACGTTGAGCTCCGCTGCCCGCACGCGGTCCGGGCGGACGGAAAACTCCTGCCGTTTCTCCTCGGCCGAATGCTGCACATTGCGCAAACCCGGACGGCCGCGCAACCGTTCGACCAGGCGGTCGCCAAGGCTGGCCAGGGTATCCAGATCGGCGCCACGGATGCGGATGCTGACATCCTCGTCGGCGCTGGAGACGCGCACGCCACGCAGGCCAGCGGCGCGGGCGCGGACTTTGACGCCGGCCATTTCCGCCGCCGCCACCGCCTTGGTGTATTGCGCCACCCAGGCTTCGATGCTGCGCCCGCGTTCCAGCAACGGTTTTAGTTCGATGTTCAACGAACTGCGGTTGGGACGTTCACGCTGGCTGCGGCCGAATACCGACCCGCCGGCGACCACCGAGATGCCGGCCACATCGCCCACCTCGCGCGCAATCGCTTCCAGTCGTCTTACGCTGCGGTCCATGTCTTCCAGCGAGCCACCAGGGTCGGTGGAGACATTGACCTGTACGCGGCCATCATCCATGGTCGGCAGAAATTCCTGCTTGCCGGTGATTTCCATAAATTGCACGCTGAAGCCGCCGAACACCAGCAGTGCTACCGCTACCGCCAGCCAGGGCGCTTTCAGTGTCGCCTGCAGCGCCGGCAGGTAAAGTCGCTGCGCTAGACTGACGAAGCCCTGCGCCAGTCGCGTGACGCGCGAAGGCGGTGCCGGTCGCCCGCGCGCCGCCAGCGTCGGCACCAGGGTCAGCGCCACCAGCAGCGAGGCGACGATGGCGGCGGATATGGTGAAGATCAACTCGCGGAACAACAGGCCGACCAGGCCGCTGATGAACAGAAACGGCAGCACGGCGGCGAGGTTGGTGCTGGTGGACGCGATGATCGGGCTGTTCACCTCGGCGGCGGCGTTCTCGGCTGCCAGCATGCCGGATTCGCCCTCGCGCTGATGCCGCTCGATGTTCTCCAGCATGACGATGGTGTTGTCGATCAGCATGCCGATGCCCAGCGCCAATCCACCCAGCGTCATCAGGTTCAGCGAAAGGCCGCCGAGCGCCATGATGGCGAAGGTGATCATGATCGAAATCGGAATCGCGCTGCCGATGATCAGCGTGCCGCGCACGCTGCCGAGGAACAGGTACACCACCAGCATCGCCAGCAGCGCACCGCTGATCGCCGCCAGCGTGGCGTTGTTGAGCGACTGCCGCACATAGATCGCCTGATTGGATACGGTATCGACGGCGACATCCTCCGCGATCAGGTTTTGCGCCTGCAGTTCGGCCAGGCGCGCGGTTACCGCATCGGCTACGTCGACGGTATTCGCGTTGGGCTGCTTCTGTACCGAGATGCGAACCCCCGGCATGCCGTTGAAGCGCACCCGCACGCGTTCGTCCTGTTGCGCATCGACCACCTCGGCGAGTTCCGACAGGGGCCGCGTTTCACCGCCGGGCAGGCGGATCGGCAACGCGCCAAGCGCGGCGATGCTGTCGAAGCGCCCGGTCGTGCG
>CAMDHJ010000025.1 GCA_945897865.1 Tepidiphilus sp. J10 | reverse complement strand
GGTTCGCTCAAACGGCCGACGCTGGCGTAAGTGCCGGCCAGGATGCCGAGCGGAACGCCAATGAGGGAAGAAATGAAGAAGCCCCAGAAGATGATCTGGATGCTGTGCCACAGACTTTCATGCAGCCAGGGCGCGTCCTTTTGCACGGGGGCTTGGGTAAAGCCGGTGTAGAACGCCTGCGCCACTTCATGCGGCGCGGGCAGGTAGATCGGGTTGGCGGGAATGCCGGCGGGGAGCGCGAGGTTGTTTTGCCGTGTGTAGGCGGCTTCATCCTCGAACTGGGCCTTGTCGACCAGCATGCCGACCTGGAAGTAATCGACGCCACCGGGGACGGTGACTTCAACCTTGGGGTGCCAGATGAATGGCACGTAACTGACCAGACTCCAGACCAGCAGCGGCAGCAGAAACGAGCTGATCGCCAGAAGGGTGCGCTTGCGCGCATCGAAGTCGAGGCTGCCCCCGAACCATCTGGAAATCATCTTCGTCTCCGCTGCTTACTGTTGAAGGGGTGGCTTGAGTTGGCTTACTTGGCGAAAGTAAACGACGGGTCAAGATAGCTGGCGACATCCTGGCCGGGCTTGTAGACGCCGTTGGCAACGTTGAACTCATCCGCCACCTTGGTCGAGCCATACAGCGTCTTGAAGCCGTTGCCCTTGACGTAGATTTTCTTTGCTTCGGCCAGGCTCAGCAGTTTGGTGCCCTTCAGCAGCGGCAGATAGATTTCCGGTGAGACACCGACCCGGGCCGCCATGATCTTGACCGCGTCCGGCTGCGTTTTGGGATCGTTGATGTACTTGACCACGCGGTCCCATACTTTGGCCACTTTCATCCATTCAGCCTTGCGCTGTTTGGCGCTGGCCGGGTTGACGGCGAGCACGTCATAAATCAGGCCGGGTTCGTCGGCGGAAGTGTATATCGGCTTGGCACCGGGCACGCCCTTCATGGCCTGGCCGGCAATCGGCTGCCAGGCACCGACTGCGGCGACATCACCGGATGCCAGCATTTGCGGCATCTCGTTGGTCTTGGCGTTGACCAGGGTGACGTCGGATTCCTTCATGCCGGCTTTTTTCAGGCCATTGAGCAGCAGCAGGTGTTCCACCAGCCCCACCTCCACCGCGACCTTCTTGCCCTTCAAATCCTTGATCGAGCGCACGCCGGGTTTGCCGATCAGCATGTCGTTGCCATTCGAGTAGTCGGTAAGCAGCAACATGATGCTCTTGCCGCCGGTTGCGCCGGTCACCAGGGCATCGCCATTGGTCATGGTGACGGCGTCGATCTTGCCGGCGGCGAAAGCTTCCATCGAAGCTGAGTAATCGAACCATTCAAACGTCACCGGTACGCCGGCTTCTTTGAACCAGCCCTTGTCGATGGCGACTTGCCAGGCCACCCAACCCGGCCAGTCACTGTAGCCGACCTTGAGCGGCGTCGCGGCCTGGACCGAACTAACGCTGGCCAGCAGGGCTAGGGGAAGCATCAGCCTGGTCATCCAGCGTTTCATGGCGCTACCGAATTGGTTCAAATTCATGATCTTTCTCCTAGATGAGGTGCTACGGAAATGAATATTGGTAATACCATTTTATGAATAGCAAAATTAATGCCAATCTCGGTCATATTCTTATCTATATGATTGTTAAGGGTTTATCCGGGTGGGTAGTTGTCGTTCAACTCGAGATGCGCGATCAACGTGCCTTTTGGGTGCGTGTCTGCACCAACATCATGCTGAAACGAAAAAGGGCGCCTCGCGGCGCCCTTTTTCAGCGGCTAAGAACAGATCAGAGGTTGTAAGCCCGCTCGCCGTGGTTGGCGGTATCGAGACCTTCGCGTTCCTGTTCTTCCGGTACACGCAGACCGATGGTCATGTCGATCAGCTTGAACACGATGAACGCCACCACACCGGACCAGACGATTGCAGTCAGGACGGCCTGCGCTTGAATCCAGACTTGCGCGCCCATGCTGGTGTCGACAATGGTGTTGTTGACATAGTCGATGATGCCCGTGCCGCCCATCGACCAAGTGTTGAACACACCGGTCAACAGCGCGCCCAGGATGCCGCCGACTGCGTGGATGCCGAACACATCGAGCGCGTCATCCGCACCCAGCATCTTCTTCAGGCCGGTTACACCCCACAGACAGACCACACCAGAAAGTGCGCCGATCGCCAGTGCAGCGCCTACACCCACCCAGCCGCAAGCCGGGGTAATCGCCACCAGACCGGCTACCGCACCAGACGCTGCACCCAGCATGGAAGGCTTGCCCTTCATCATCCACTCGGCAAAGGTCCAGGTCAGTGCTGCCGCAGCGGCTGCGATCAGCGTGTTGACGAAGGCCAGCGCCGCGGTACCGCCCGCTTCCAGTGCGGAACCTGCGTTGAAGCCGAACCAGCCCACCCACAGCAGGGAAGCGCCGATCATGGTCATGGTCAGGCTGTGCGGGGTGAAAGCTTCGCGGCCGTAACCAATCCGCTTGCCCACCAGGTAGGCGCCTACCAGACCGGCGATACCGGCGTTGATGTGAACCACGGTGCCGCCTGCGAAATCGAGCGCGCCTTTCTGGAACAACCAGCCAGAGGCAGCTACCGCAGCCGCGCCTGCTTCAGCATCGGTGAAGGCATCCGGGCCAGGCCAGAACCAGACCATGTGCGCGATGGGCAGATAGGCGAAGGTGAACCACAGCGCAGCAAACAGCAGCACGGCGGAGAACTTCATCCGTTCCGCGAACGCACCGACAGCCAGCGCTACCGTGATGGCGGCGAAGGTAGCCTGGAAGGCGACGAAGACGAATTCGGGAATCACCACGCCCTTGCTGAAGGTGGCCGCGTTGGCGACTGCGCCGGAGACCGGGTCGTAGATGCCCTTCAGGAACAGACGGTCGAAGCCACCGATGAAGGCATTGCCCTGGGTGAACGCCAGCGAATAACCATAGATGGCCCAGAGTACGGTAATCAACGCGAAGATGGAGAACACCTGCATCAGGATCGATAGCATGTTCTTGCTTCGCACCAGACCACCGTAGAACAGAGCAAGGCCGGGAATCGACATCAGAATGACCAGCACGGTTGCAATCATCAAAAAGGACGTATCGCCTTTGTTGGGAGACGGCGCGGGCGCGGGTTCGGCAACGGGTTCAGCCGCAGCCGGTGCTGCCTCGGCAACGACAGGTGCTTCAGCCGGGACAGCATCAGGCATTACAGCATCGGCGGCGGGGGCGGCGACTTCAGTTGCTGCCACCGGCATCTCGGGCGGCGCTTCCTGGGAAAGGGCTGCGCCGGTGAATCCCAGCGTACCCAAGAGCATCAATGTAGCGAAAAGATTTTTCATGCTGGATTCTCCTTAGATCGCCGTCTCGCCGACTTCGCCGGTTCGAATGCGCACAACCTGATCCAGATCCCAAACGAAAATCTTGCCGTCGCCGATCTTGCCGGTCTGGGCCGCTTTGGAAATGGCTTCAATGGCTTGATCGAGCAGATCGGCCTTGATGGCGATCTCGATCTTCACTTTGGGTAGAAAGTCGACCACGTATTCCGCGCCGCGATACAGCTCGGTATGGCCCTTCTGGCGACCGAAACCTTTGACTTCGGTAACGGTAATGCCGGAAACCCCAAGACCGGAGAGGGCTTCGCGCACCTCGTCGAGCTTGAAGGGTTTGATGATGGCGGTGACAAATTTCATAACGGTCTCCTGGATGGACAGCCAGCTTTCTAGGTTTCGCCATGGAGAAACCACGGCGAAAACTCAATCAGGCAGAATTAAAAGGACTTGGAGAAGGTCAGCGCTAAGGTGCCTTCAGCTACTTTTTCTCCAGGAACGCCAAAGATGTAAACGTTATTACCGCCTGCATCCGTGAGTTTTCCATCAGTGTCGGTGTAAGCCAGGGTGACAGTGCCATACCCAATGTTTTTTGTGACTCCCACTTTCCAGTCGGTATAAGAGGCGTCATCGTATTCTTCGACTTCCTGGTGTCCAACGTGCGCCAGAACACCCCAGCCGTTACCAAGATCGTAGTTGGCAGTAAGGTCGATATAACCACTACCCTCGGTCTTCTTGTTTGCGCTGACACCCAATCCGCCGACCCCGCCCCAACCCACGAAGTAGTCGGAAACAACATGGCTGTACTTCAGCGATAGGAACTTCCAACTCACGCCCAGATAAACCTCGGTAGTATCTGGATCGGTGGCCGTAGAAATCTGCTCGCCAGGGTAGTAATACGTTATGAGGCCAACGTCATAGCCGATATCACCAGCGGTACCTTTGTAGCCGCCGTAAAGGTCAATTTCCATGCTGTTGTTGTCCTTGTAACCTCCTTCGGACACCCAACTCACATTCGAACCCCAGGTGCCAAGGTAAAAACCGCTGGCATGGCTGTAATCGAAACCACCCTGAAGAGCGGGACCGCCCTGGGTCTGAGAAATACCGCGGAAAATGTAATCGGTGGTAAAGGCGATATTTCCTGAAACAGTATGCGGCGAGTCAGCAGCAATCGCAGACACAGAAACCAGACCAGACAGGATGAGCAGATAAGACAATTTCTTCATGATGATTCTCCAGTAAAGGTGGTGCGATGTTGCACATCTGTATACAGCATGATCCGTGCCAACTTAATTAATATAAAAAAATCAATGCCTTACCGGATTACGACCGATCTTGGCGCAATTGCCTGCCCGATCTTGGTGCATCAGGAAAATGGCATGCACCGCATTGGCTCGAAGTATTGGCGAGTCCATTTGATAAACTCGCGCTTCTCTTTTGCGCCCTGGAAAACTCGTCATGTTGAAACAGAATCTCGCCAAGGAAGTCGCTGGCAAAGTCTCGGAAATCCTTGCCTTTAGTCCCGCCAGGGATGTGGAAAAAAACCTTAAGGCCAGCCTGGCCGCCTGGTTGTCCAAACTCGATCTGGTGACGCGGGAGGAATTCGATGTGCAGTCGCAGGTTCTTGCGCGTACGCGTGAAAAGCTACAAGCGCTGGAAACCCGCCTGGCCGCGCTGGAAGGCGGGTCGGAGGCCGTCTCGAAAGACAACTTGCCGCAATGAGCCGGCAACGGGTGGAAGTGGCCGCCGCCGTCATTGAACGGCCAGACGGTTGTTTTCTCATGGCCAGCCGTCCATCGGGCAAGGTCTATGCAGGGTGGTGGGAATTCCCCGGTGGCAAAGTCGAAGCGGGGGAGATCGCGCGTCAAGCCCTCGACCGTGAACTGCGGGAGGAATTGGGCATCGAGGTTGAACAAGCCTGGCCCTGGCTGAATCGAACCTACAACTATCCGCATGCCGATGTGATGTTGCGGTTTTTTCGTGTCACGCGTTGGCGTGGTGAGCCGCATCCGCACGAAGGGCAGATATTTGACTGGACACGCGCTGAGGCACCGGGTGTTTCTCCCATCTTGCCTGCCAACGGGCCGATCCTGAAAGCGCTGCGCCTGCCGCTGGAATATGCGATTTCGGATGCCGCCAAACTGGGGCCGCAAGTGTTTTTGCAGCGTCTGGATCAACGTCTCGCGCAGGGACTCAAGCTGGTGCAATGGCGGGAAAAAGGTGCGCCAGTGGAATTGGTCGAACAGGTTGCCGCCCGTTGTCGTGAGGCTGGCGCGATATTGATGTGCAATGCGGATGCCGAATTGGCAGGTCGGCTGGGTGCTGGCTTGCATCTGAATGCGAAACAATTGGTGGCATTGGATCAGCGGCCAGATCTGGAATGGGTCTCGGCGTCTTGTCATGACCAGACTGAACTGCAACGCGCAATTGAGTTGGAGCTCGACTTTGTGGTGCTTTCGCCGGTGTTGCCGACGCCCAGCCACCCGGGCGAGCCGACGCTGGGTTGGCCTGCGTTTACCGAATTGCTGCGCGATTGCAGCATTCCGGTTTTTGCCCTTGGCGGCCTGGGACGGGATGACTTGGCGTTGGCGCGTGGATTTGGCGCGCATGGCATCGCGCTGAAAAGCCAGGCCTGGAATATGTGGAATGCGTTGTGACAAAGCCTGCCTGGCTTCGTCTATGGCCGCTTGGTCTGATTTCCCTGATCGGGCTGGTGCTCTGGGCCGATCAGACCGGACTCTGGCACTCCCCTGTGGCTGAAAAACAGGTGCAGGTGAATTGCAGCACGCTGACGCAGCCGACCGGCTGCACGGTGAGCATTGATGGTCGCGAGATTCGCTTCGGCATGCTGGGCGAGCCAAAGCCGCTTGCCCCGTTCAGAATCTGGCTGGTGCTGCCGGATTTGCCCGTAGCACAAGAAGTCGAGGCAAGTTTCACGATGGAAGGCATGGATATGGGCTTCAATCTCTATACACTTCGCCCGGATGACGAGGGCGTATTCCGCGCTACCGTGACGTTGCCGATCTGTGTCACCGGACGCCGCGATTGGCACATGATTCTGGATTTTGCCGATTTGAATATCAAAGTACCATTTGTCACCAACCTGTAATATTTGGTGCAATTGACACCCCTATAATTTGACAATCTCCTGGTTGTAGATAATTCATGTGTCGTGAGACGACCAGGCAAAAACAATTGCGTCAGCAACACCCCGGTGAGCGGCGGTAGAAGGAGACATAGAAATGCCCAATGAACATATTTACAAGCAATTCGATGCGGACATGGAATCCGTGCGCGCGCGCGTGCTGGAAATGGGGGGCTTGGTCGAGGAACAGGTCAACAAGGCGATTGAAGCGCTGATCTCCGGCAATACCAAAATGGCCGAAGAAGTTATCGCCAACGATCACAAGGTCAATACCATGGAAGTTGGGGCCGATCAGGCCTGCACGCAGATCATCGCGTTGCGCCAGCCGACTGCCAGTGATTTACGCATGATCCTGACCATCATCAAAACCATTACTGATCTTGAACGGATCGGCGACGAGGCGGCAAAGATTGCTCGCTTCGCTGTCAAGGTTTACGACAGTGACCGCATCCTGACGCCACGTTATACCGAGATCAAATACATGGCTGGGCTGACCACCAAGATGTTGCGTGAGTCACTCGATGCTTTCGCGCGTCTGGATGTTTCAGGCGCCGGTGCGGTGGCACGCCAGGATATGGAAGTGGATGAGGAATTCCACCTGATCACGCGGCATCTGATTACCTTCATGATGGAAGATCCGCGCACCATCTCGACGTTTATCGATCTGTTGTTTGTCGTCAAAGCCATTGAGCGTATCGGTGATCATGCCAAGAATATGTCCGAATATGTTGTGTTCATGGTCAAGGGAAAAGACGTTCGCCACAGCACGATTGAAGAGCTTGAACGCGAACTGATTTAATAAATCCGTTTTGCGCTGATTCAACAAAAACGCCGGCAGGAGCAATCCAGCCGGCGTTTTTGTTGGGCTACATGCAGTTTGGTGTCTTCAGTGCGAGTTGGATGAGCGGACTTCCGCCTGCACTGCCAGTTTCTGTTGCGTGCCGTCAGCGCTTTGGACGACCAGCGTCAATGGGACTTTCTGGCCGGGTTTGATCTGATTTTTCAGGCCGATGAACATGACATGCAGATCGCCCGGTTCGAGGCTGACCGTTTTTCCTTTTGGCAACTTGATGGCCTGCAACTGGCGCATTTCCATGACGCCGTCCTGCATCCGCATGAAGTGGAGCTCGAATTCCCTGGATACCTGACTGCTGCCGCCGACCAGAGTCATGTCGGAATCAGCAGTCAGGTCCATGAAACCACCCGCGACCTTCTGACCCGGCGCGGTGGCGCGCACCCAGGCGTTTTCAACCCGGACATTGTCGGCCACTGCCGAGGTGGCGAGCAGGCATCCAGCCAGCAGCATTGTGAGAGATCGTTGCATGTTGATTCCTCTTTGCATGGTTCATTTCACGATACGCCCCGCCAGATCGACGGGGCAGCGGCATTCTGCCTCAGAACTTGACGTTCAAACCCGCGTAAATCGAGCGGCCCATGCCGGGTACGGCGGTACCCCACTGTGGATAATTGGGTAGCGCCGGATTGGTCATGGTGGTGCCCTGTCCTGTGTAAGCACCACCGGTGGGCAGATAATAGAATTTGTCAAACAGGTTCTCGATGCCAAAATCGACACGTACCCGTTTCCAGGCATAGCTGCCGCGCAGATTGACCAGACCGTAACCTGGCGTCTTGATCTCGTTGCGCATGGCTGAAATGTCGTCTTTCGCATCCACCATTACCAGTTCGGCGGTGTTGTCCCAGCCGCCTTTCTGGTGTGTGAGCGCGATTTTTGCGTTCAGCGGCATGATGTTGTACAGGTTGTCGCCGGTATCCCGGTTGCTACCTTTGGTGTAATTCAGCAGCCCCTTGAGAACAAAACTTCCCCAGCCGGTCTTGGCCAGAGGCATCTGGCCGGAAAGGTCAATACCATACAGCCGGGCGGATTGGTTGGCGTATTTGAGAACACTGAATTTGTCTGTCACCAGGGGCGTGGCCGGCAGGTTAGTGGTGGCATTCCATTGCACAGCGTCGATGAAATCGTCGACCTCGGTGTAATGCGGGCTCACCTTGAAATTCCAGGCTCCATTGGCAGCATGCCAATCAAAGGTGGCGGAGATTTTGTTGGCCCTTTCCGGCTCCAGGTTGATGTCGCCGAGATAGCCGTTGCCGTCGCCGACAAAGTTGTTCATCAGCGCGGCCATCTGCCAGGTTGACCAGGTGTAGCGTTCGTAAACATTGGGCGAACGTTCCTTGTGGGCGAAACCGAACTCGATGTCGAGATGATCGTCGGCGGTGTAGCGCGCCAGCGCTGTCAGATCGAGATTGTTGTCGGTTTTTTTGCGATCCTGCGCGTTGAACGCGGTGGCATCACGTGCCTGGAAACTCATCATATTGGCCGGGTTGTAACCTACGACCTCGCCGGTATTCATCTTGACTTGTTCGACGCGCGCGCCCAGCAGTGTCATCCAGTCGGATCGCTTGCGCGCTTCCCATTCGCCGAACAGCGCGGCGCGATCACGTTCACCATCCTTGATGTTCCAGAAAGTACCCGGCCACATGCCCGCGCCGGAAGGCGGCCACCAGTCGTCGAGCCGGTACTGCTGAATTTCGCCGCCAACACGCAAGCGGTCATGCGTGTTGATGGCGACATCGGCCTTGACACTGAATCCCGTGGTTTTGCCTTCGGTGTACATCGGCATGCCGGCCGCACAGGTGGCGCTGATCGGACTGCAAGGAGAACCCTCGACAGCGGTCGGTCCACCGGAGCCGAGGGGGGGCGCGCCATTGCCGTACCAGAATCGTTTGTCGGCGCCAAAGTCCATGAAGTGATCGACTTTCTCGTGATAGGCGCGGGCTTCAAGTGAACCCCAATTCAGCTTGCCCAGGTATCGCAGGTTCAGACTGTTCTGCTCGTTATTCAACATGTCCATGCGTTGATTCGGGTAGAGCTGAAACGGCATGTCCTGGAAACCCAATTTGGCTTCAAACAGATGGGCATCACTTTTGAATGCAAGTCCAAGGGAGTGGTTGCGGGTTTCATAGGCGGTGGAGCCAACTTCATCACGCGGCAGCATGTGGCCGACGCGACCGGTGAAGTCGTAGGTTTTGAAGTCGTCGCCGGCCGTGTAGTTGTCGGCCTGGCTGGTGGCGCCGCTATAGCTGATATTGAACTGCTCGTTGGCATAGGTGGCCGAAACATTGGCGCCACGAGCGCTATTGTTGCTGCGGTAGAACACTCCGGCTTCACCCTTTGCAATCGGGGTTTGGCCGGGTGCTGCGAATTCGGGCGCGCGCGATTCGGCGATGATGGCGCCGCCGATGGCATCGCCGCCGCTGCTGACCGGGGTGATGCCGGCATAGACTTTGAGCGTCTCGACGCTGCTCGGATCGATGTAGGACAACACCGGATTCATGTGGTTGGGGCAGGAGGCAATCAAATCCATGCCGTCCAGCTTGATTCGCAGCCGGTCATCGGCCAGGCCGTGAATCACCGGCAGACTGGAAACCCCGCCTGCGCCGTAAAAGCTGACGCCGGGAATGTCGCGCAGCAGACTGGCTGTGTCGCTGGTCGAGGAAAGCATGGGCGCCAGTTGGGTTTCACCCATTTTGACCACGCTTGATTGTTGTAACTGGCTTCTTGGCGCACTGACAACGATCTCGTCCAGCATCGGTATCTCTGCCGCAAAGCCATACCAAGAATAGGCGGCTAATGCCGCAACTACGGGTTTCAAGCGCAACTTCATTTTTAGGCTCCGAGATAAAAAAAAGCCCGCTGCGGGCATGAACCGTAGCGGGCCGCAAGATACGTCAGGACGTCAAAAGCCATAAACGTATGGAAGCCGTTTCATCTTAACGAGGTGGCCCAGGTAGCGGGATGCGACATGTTGTCGCAGGTGCTTGTTGGAGCGGTGCTGGCACGGGTTTGCTGCACCCGCACCTGTAAAATCCCGGCATGCGTTTGATTTCAAGATTATTTCGGGTGGATGGCGAACTGCTGCCGTACCTTGCCCAGCAACGTTTGATCAGGGTGCGTGCGACGCTGATTCTGGGCGAGTGCTTGGGCATTGGCTTGCTGACCTGGGTATTGCATGCGCGCTTGCCGCTGCTTTCGCTGGCATTGATTCTCGGCCTGCATGTCGCGCTGAACGGCATTGCATGGCTGCGTTTGCGCACCGGCGGAGCGGCATTGACCGAAGTGACGCTTCAACTGGCCGTGGATGCGGCTTGCATCGGCGCCCTGGTGTATCTGACGGGGGGGTATGCGAACCCGTTCATTTCGTTGTTGCTGGTGCCGTTGATTCTGGCTGCAGTGACTTTGCCGCCACTGCACGCCTGGGGCATGGCGATCTGGGTTGGAGGCTTGTACACCGTGCTGATGCGCTTTTATCAACCGCTGCAGATTCAGGTTTCGGCCGAAGCGGCGGTGGACCTGCATCTGTCCGGTATGTGGCTGAACTTTCTCCTCACTGCCGCGTTGGTCGCCGCTTTCGCTGGCCGGCAGGCGGCTACGCTACGCCTGCGCGATGCCGAATTGGCACAGGCCCGTGAACAGCGGCTGCGGGATGAGCAATTGTTTGCGCTTGGTCTGCAGGCCGCCACGGCGGCACATGACCTGGCAACACCGATGAGTTCGGTGCGCATCACGCTGGATGAACTGCGGCGCGACTATGCCGGCGATGATGAATTGGATCAGCCGCTCGCTCTGCTTGCAGGACAGGTTGCCCGCATGCAGGCGGTGCTTGATCGATTAGGGGATTCCGCGCGTGGTCGCAGTGATCGTGTCGGGCCGCCGATCGCCGCTCAAGTCTGGTTGGCTCGGACGCTGGAACGCTGGGGATTGATGTGGCCGCAAGCCCGAGTCACGCTCGATCTGGATCCCGAACTCAACCCAAAACAACCTCTGCTGGCCGACGATCCGGCGTTGGAGGCGATTCTGGTGGTGTTGCTCAATAATGCGGCGCAGGTTTCACCTGAAGCGGTGCTGTTGCGTGCCCGGGTCTTGCCGCAAGACTTGTTTCTGGAAGTGATCGATCGCGGTGGTGGCTTCGATTCCGGCAAGGCCGAGGGCTGGGGCGTTGGCTTGGAACTCGCCCGAGCGACGCTCGAACGCATCGGTGGCAGTCTCGAAATCGGTGCTTCAGAAGCGGGGATATCTTCAGTGGGCGGTATCAGCGCGAGCATCCGCCTGCCGCTGGCGTCTGGCTAGGAGGCGAGATGCGTTGGCATATCCTGATTGTGGATGATGATGCCGTGTTTGCGCAGGCACTGGCGTTGGCGATGACTCGCCGGGGTTACACGGTGGACTCGGCGGCGAGCAGTCTAGGTGCGCTCGATTTGGCGGCGTCCAAGGTGTTCGATGCGGTGGTGCTGGATTTGCGTCTCGGCACCGAGTCCGGTCTGCATCTGATTGAACCGTTGCGCGCCTGTCAACCGCAGGCACGGCTCCTGCTGCTCACCGGCTATGCCAGCATTGCAACTGCGGTGGCGGCAATCAAGTTGGGGGCAGTGCAGTATTTGCCGAAGCCAGCCAGCGTCGATGAAATCCTCGCTGCTCTGGGCGATGCCGATGCAGCGGCGGGGCGTGCTGTGGATGTCGAGCCGGCATCCGAACCGTTATCAGTCGATCGGCTTGAGTGGGAGCATATCCATCAGGTGTTGGCGCAGCATGAGGGCAATCTGTCCGCTACCGCGCGTGCCCTGAAAATGCATCGCCGTACCTTGCAGCGCAAGCTGGCGAAACGGCCAGTGAAAGCCTGATCGACTCAGTCCGTCAGGGTTTCGATCAGAATATTGCGATTGGTGTAGATACAGATATCGGCGGCGATGCCGATCGATTCGCGGACGATGGCTTCAGGATCCAGGTCGCTATGTTCCAGCAGGGCGCGCGCGGCTGACTGGGCGTAGGGGCCACCGCTACCGATGGCGGCGATGCCTTGTTCCGGTTCCAGCACATCCCCAGCCCCGGTAATGATCAGTGTGCTGGTGCGATCCGCCACCGCCAGCATGGCCTCCAGGCGACGCAGGATGCGATCGGTGCGCCAGTCTTTGGCTAATTCAACAGCGCTTCTGACCAGATGGCCCTGATGCTTTTCCAGCTTCGATTCAAATCGTTCAAATAGCGTGAAAGCATCCGCCGTGCCGCCCGCGAAGCCGGCCAGAATGCGTTCCTGATACAGGCGGCGAATTTTTCGAGCCGACGCCTTGATGACGATATTGCCCAAGGTGACCTGGCCGTCCCCGCCCATCGCGACAGACTCTCCGCGTCGAACCGAAAGTATGGTGGTGCCGTGAAATTGTTCCATGCAAGTCTTGCTTGAGAAGGGTGAAACGAAGTGTTGGACGCGCTTAGACGCGCGTGCGTCCAAGTACGACCGAAAATTGGCTGGCGCCAACGATGTGCAGCAAGGTGTTGACCAACTCGTTGCCTTCCTTGAACAGGATTTTGCTGCCATTGCCAGAAATGGCGATCAGCGTTTCGAGCAAGAGTCCTACGACCGAGAAATCGATGCGGCTGACCTGGCTCAGATCAATTTCAACCTGTTTGCGACCTTGGGCATATTTCTTCAGCGCATCGAATTGCACTTCACTGCCTGGACCAATCTGGCCGGTCAGTTTGAAGGCGTTCTCGGGGGTTTGCGTAACTCGAACATCTGCGGCACTACTCTTGCTTGGCAGCGGTAGCGGTTGTGTATACGAAGGCGGTGAAACTTCGTAAGCGACAGCGTAATCGACAGCGACGTTTTCGAAATCATCTTCCCGGCCGAGCAATTGCAATACCGCCAGAAACAGGAACCAGCCCGATTCTGTCAGGCGATTGCCTTGGCGCGCGGCATCGAGGCGTACCGCGAATCCGGGACCACCGATCAGTTCGACTGGTTTGCGCATTTCGTGCAATTGAACGATATCGCTCAGGATGGCATTTGCGGTTTCTTCCTCCGGCGCCAGTGTTTTTGATACATCAAGCCGAACATAGGGCGCATGCGCGGCGTCCTGTAAAAAGCGACCTTGTTTGACGCGTTCCAGCGTGCCGTATTTCTCACCATAAGACATCAATGGCGCTGGGGCGATGACCCGTTTGGGTTTGTCATGCGGTGTCCAGGTCGGCGGTGAGCGTTCAAACCTTATTGCAAAGTCGACTGCGGCATCTTCGAATGGGGCAGCCTGGTCGCTCATTTCATAGAGATCGAACAGCATGTACCAGGGCAGTGGATCATGGTTGTCACGGTGATCCAGCAAATAGCGATTGAGTAGGGTTGCCGTCTCGCCGATCTTGCCATTGGCAAATAGAACAGCAGCTTCCTCAAGTTCTGGTGGCAGCCCGCCCAAGGCTTCCTGAACCTCGATGCCGGAACCTATGTTTTCGATCGGAGCTTTGACGCTGGCATAGGCTGGCCCGGGGCCGAACGCATCATTGCCTTCCTTCAGGTAGGCAAGGAAATCGTCAGGCTTCTCTTTGCGGAAGAAAGAAAACACGCTACCTCTGTTTATTTATAAAAATCTTTCAGAAGCATAGCAGATGCTGATTCAGCCGGTAGTGAGTCTGCTCACAACGCCGCATCCGTTTATTACCGATAGCGATAGCCGCTTTCAGCGTGGGTGGTTTATGGCATTACGGTCTTCGTCACAACGTGGCTGTGAGACATCAAGCGGATTGAATCAAGGTGCCAACGCCTTGGTCGGTCATGATTTCGAGCAACAAGGCGTGCTCAACCCGGCCATCGATGATATGGACAGATTTGACGCCACTTCTGGCGGCATCCAGCGCCGAGGCTATCTTCGGCAGCATGCCACCAGATAACGTGCCATCAGCCACCAGACCATCAATCTTCTTCGGTGTCAGGCCGGTCAGCAAATTGCCGGCTTTGTCGAGAACACCTGGTGTGTTGGTCAACAAGACCAGCTTTTCAGCTTTCAAAACTTCAGCCAGCTTGCCCGCGACGACATCGGCATTGATGTTGTAGGTCTCGCCCTCGCTGCCGACCCCAATCGGTGCAATGACCGGGATGAAATCGCCGGAATCGAGAAACGAGATCAGGCTGGGGTCAATCTGCGTAATGTCTCCCACCTGACCAATGTCGATGACGTCGCCGGGGATGGTCGTCGATTCCATCATCAGTTTTTTTGCCCGGATGAAGCGACCGTCCTTGCCGGTCAGGCCCACCGCTCTGCCGCCCGCCTGGTTGATCAAATTGACGATGTCTTTGTTGACCTGGCCACCGAGAACCATTTCAACCAGTTCCATGGTCTCCGCATCGGTCACCCGCATGCCCTGGATGAATTCGCCTTTCTTGCCGACGCGCCGCAGCAAGTCTTCAATCTGCGGGCCACCGCCATGCACGATGACAGGGTTCAGACCAACCAGTTTGAGCAAAACCACATCGCGTGCGAACGCGGCTTTCAGGACCGGGTCGGTCATTGCGTTGCCGCCGTATTTGATGACCACGGTCTTGTCCCAGAATCGCTGGATGTAGGGCAGGGCTTCGGCAATGACTTTGGCTTTGTCGCCCGGGGTGAGATTGGCTATGGACATGATGGATTTCCTGAATTTGATCGAGTCGATTCTACAAAAGCTGGCGCGGTGGGCAGTAATAAATAAGTGCGGCAATGTCTCTCATGTTGCATGGCCTGACATGACAACCTGTTGTCACACTGCTGCGAGGTCGACGCATTACTGCCAAGGCATCGAAGAACCAGGCTGGTTCTTTTTCACCGGAGCGTTCAAGAATCCGGTTGTGCTGCCGATAGCGGCAAACTACGCGCTGAGCAGTGCGGTTCCTGATCTTGGAGGATGGCAATGAGTAACGTTGACACACTGCGCCATGATTTGGTCGATATTGTGGGTGAATTGCATGCGGCATTGTCCGAAATCGGCTGCGAAAGCTTGCCGCAGACCGATATCGTCAGCAATGCGCGCGATCGCTTGCGCTATATCTCCAGTCTGACCGAGCAGGCAGCCAGCCAGACACTGCGCGCGGCCGAGATGATTGGCGAAAACTTGCATCAGCAGCGTGATACGGCGCAGCAGCTGCGGCGGCTCGTGCGCTCGCCGCAAGCGCGCACCTTTCTGGCGGAACTTGATGCGCAGCATGTTCAGTCTTTGCATCAGGTCAGTGAAATCATCCAGGCACAGGCATTCCAGGATCTGGTTGGACAGGTGATCAACAAGCTGATGCTGACAGTGGAGAAGATGGAGTCGAGTCTGGCACATCTGTTGCTGGAGGGAGAAGACGAGGGCGATGGCCTATTGGCCGGGCCGCAAGTGCGCAGCGAGGATCAGGTCAGTCAGGCAGATATCGACAATCTGTTCGACTGAACGAGTTTGGCTGGCTTGCGTTTTAAATGGATAACTTGATCAGGTTGCGGCCAGCGTTCTTGGCGCTGTATAGCGCTTCATCGGCGCGGCGCAGCAAGGCATAGGCGTTTTCATCCCGGCGCACGGTGGCAACACCGGCGCTGAAAGTGGTGTTGATTTCCTGGCCTTCATATTTCAGTGGCGATTTGGTCATCACCTGCTGCAGGCGGGCAAGTACGAATTGCGCGCCGCGAGCATCTGTATCCGGCAGGATCAGGGTGAATTCTTCTCCGCCATAGCGCACCAGTGCATCCGATTTACGCATCACTGATTTGATCAGCGAGGTGAAGTGCACCAGCATCTGGTCGCCGGCTTCATGACCATAGGTGTCGTTCACTTTCTTGAAAAAATCGAGATCAAGCATACCGATCGACAGCAGGCCATCGCCGCGTTGCGCTCGCGCAATTTCGCGGTTGAGCGTCTGATCAAGGCCACGTCGATTCAGTGTTCCGGTGAGCGCGTCCTCATTCAACAATTGCCGTGTTTCGGCCATCTCTGCCTGCAAGGCGTTGAGGGCTTGTTTGGTTTCGATCAGGTCTTTGTGACTGGCTTCAACGGTGTTCTGGATGCCTCCGGCCTGGATGACCACGGTGGAAAGCAAACGTAAAATCTCATTTTTGTCTCGACTGCCGCGTAACGTGGTGACATTGCCAGCCAAGTGCTTGTTCTTGTCATCCAGATCCTTGGCCAGGGTTTCGGTTTTATTGACTACTTCCTCCACCATCTGCTTCAGCATCGCGAGTATTTCGTTGTAGAGCGGATTGCTGACGTCGTTACTGGCTTCGGGGGCTGGTTCTTGTGCGGGTTCTTGTACTTTAACGGATGGCTGTGGCCGTGCTTCACCAGAAAACGTGTAATAGAAATCGGCGTAGTTTTCTGGTGTTGGCGGGACGCCAATCTCCCGCATCCGCTGCATGACAGCGATGCCGATGACGTTTGGGGTCTGAGCCATGGTGCGTGGAAGTCCGTTCTTGCGAAAGTTTAAGTGATGTCTGTCGCTTATCGGCCAACTGGCGGCATTCTTTAACCCAACGGATAATGCCTCGCTTCCTTTCGTTGTTTGTCCCCGCTGGGCTTAACCTCCTCTCTCATGCATATTCATATACTTGGTATTTGCGGCACTTTCATGGGTGGTATCGCCGTTCTGGCAAAGCAGGCGGGGCATCGCGTGACCGGATGCGACGCCAATGTCTATCCACCGATGAGCACGCAACTGGAAGCGCAGGGTATTCAACTGAGCGAGGGTTTTGGCAGCGACCAACTCGAACTGAAGCCGGATATCTTCGTCATCGGCAACGTGGTGACACGCGGAAAACAGCCTTTGATGGAGGAAATCCTGAATCGTGGTCTGCCCTATATCTCCGGACCGCAGTGGCTGTTCGAGAATGTATTGAAGGATAAATGGGTGCTGGCGGTTGCCGGTACGCACGGCAAGACGACAACCTCTTCGATGCTGGCCTGGGTTCTGGAAGATTGCGGTCTCGATCCAGGCTTTCTGATTGGCGGCGTACCGATGAATTTCGGTATCTCGGCGCGACTGACCGAAAGTCCGTTCTTCGTCATCGAAGCCGATGAATACGACACCGCGTTTTTCGACAAGCGATCCAAGTTTGTGCATTACCACCCGCGCACCGCCGTGTTGAACAATCTTGAGTATGACCACGCCGATATCTTTCCTGATCTGGCCGCGATCGAAACCCAGTTCCATCACCTGGTGCGCACGGTGCCGGCGAACGGACTGGTCGTCGCCAATGGTGGCGACAACAATGTGCTGCGCACCCTCGGTCGCGGCTGCTGGAGCCCGGTCGAATATTTCGGTGGCCCCGGCTTCGGCTGGAAAGCCAAGCTTGCCGGCAGCGTCGACGCCTTTGAAGTGACGTTGAATGATCAGCCTGTCGGACAGGTCGACTGGAATCTGCAGGGCGAACACAACCGGCTCAACGCACTCGCCGCGATTGCCGCCGCGCGCCATGTCGGTGTGCCAGCGAAAGAGGGCATCGAGGCCTTGAACCGGTTCATCAACGTCAAGCGGCGCATGGAATTGCGCGGCGAGGCAGCGGGCGTTGTGGTGTATGACGACTTCGCGCATCACCCGACCGCGATTGCCACTACATTGGCCGGCTTGCGCGCCAGCATCAGCGTCTCAGGTAACTCCTCCGCCAACCCCTCCGGCCGCATTCTGGCGGTGCTTGAGCCACGTTCCAATACGATGAAACTGGGTGTCATGAAAGACCAGTTGCCGACCAGTTTGGCGCAGGCGGACCTCGTTTTCTGTTACAGCGGCGGTATCGATTGGGATGTCGCAGCGGCGATGGCGCCCTTGGGTGACAAGGCGACCACCGAAGCGGATCTGACCGGCCTGATCGAACGCATTGCTGCCGCAGCCAGGCCGGGTGATCGAATCGTGGTGATGAGCAACGGCGGTTTTGGCGGTATTCACGACCGGTTGCTGGCGCGGTTGGCGCAATCGACCTGATGTTGCAGGCGATGACACACGCCAGCCCCAGCCTCGAATGTATTGCAGCGGCGGATGGCTGTGTCCTCAAACCTGGGGGCTGCTGGTGCATCGACGAGCTTGAACGGCTGGATCAACTGCTGACCAGCACGCCGGTGCCACATGATTGCCGCTTGAAAATCGATGCCAGTGGCTTGACCGATCTGGATAGCGCCGGTGTCATGTTGGTGGTGAATCGGCTGCGTGCGCAGGGTGTGGTGTGGTCGAACGTTGATCTGGCGGATTTCAATGCGCATCAGCTCGATTTGATTCAGTTGGTTGCCGAACGTCTTGACGCGCGCGGTCAACCTCGCCGGCGGCGCTCCGCCTTGTTGCCTTTGTTGGGGCGCAAGGCGGCTGAGCAGATCCGGGCAATGGTGTCCCAATTCGTGTTTTTTGGTCGCCTTGTCGAAGCAGTCTCTGAAGTCGTGCGGCGGCCGCGCCTGTTGCGCTTGCGCGAACTCACCACGCAACTGGAAACGGTTGGGTTGAATGCGTTGCCGATTGTGATGTTGATGACGTTCCTGATTGGCGTCGTGTTTGCCTTCCTGCTCGGTGTTCAGGTGCAGAAGTTCGGTGCCAATATCTTCATCGTCGATGGTGTCTCGCTTGCGGTGACGCGCGAGTTGGCACCGTTGTTGACTGCGATCCTGGTGGCTGGCCGCTCCGGCGCGGCGTTTACTGCCCAGATCGGCGCGATGAAGGTGACCGAGGAAATCGACGCAATTGCCACACTCGGTCTGTCGCCGATCCAGGTACTCGTACTGCCGCGCCTGCTAGCCATCATCATCACTTTGCCTTTGCTGACTTTTGTCGGTGATGTCATGGGTGTGCTGGGGTCGTCTCTGGTCGCCCATGCACAACTGGACATAACCTATTACACCTTTTTCGAGCGCTTGAAGTCGGTGTTGCCGGCCAGTACGGTGTGGTTCGGATTGGCCAAGACGCCGGTCTTCGCGGCGGCGATTGCGTTGATCGCCTGTCGCAATGGCTTCGCGGTGCAGCGCGATGCGCGCAGTGTCGGTGAATACACCACGAAAACCGTGGTGCAAAGTCTGGTGGCGGTGATTCTGATCGATTCCCTGTTCGCCATCGCTTTCCCGGAGGGTGGCCTGTAATGTCTTTCACCGGCGCGATCCTGCAGGTCGAGAATCTGCATACCCATCTTGGCGACCAATGGCTGCACAAGGGCATCAATTTTTCTGTCGGACGTGGCGAGGTGGTGGCGTTGATTGGTGGCAGTGGTACCGGGAAAAGTGTGTTGCTGCGCCAGTGCATCGGTTTGACGCGACCGTCGCAAGGCAAAGTGCGGTTGTTTGGTGAAGACATCTGCGCGCTGTCGGGGCGCCAATTGAATCAGGTGCGCAGCCGGTATGGCGTGTTGTTTCAGGAAGGCGCGTTGTTTTCCTCGATGACGGTGGCGGAAAATGTCGCCGCGCCGCTGCAGGAACATACCCGGCTGCCGCTGAAACTGCGCAATGAACTGGTGGCGATGAAAATCCGCCTGGCGGGTTTGCCGATGGAGGCCGCGAGCAAACGGCCAAGCGAGCTTTCCGGTGGCATGAAGAAGCGTGCCGCGCTGGCGCGCGCGCTGGCGCTGGAACCGGAGTTGCTGTTTCTCGATGAACCTACATCCGGCCTTGATCCGATCAGCGCGCGTGAATTCGATCACCTGTTGCGCGTGCTGTGCGACAGTCTCGGTCTCACCGCATTCATGGCGACGCATGATCTGGATACGCTTTGGGGCATGGTGGATCGGGTCATCGTGCTATATGCCGGCAAAGTGATTGCGAATGGACCGGTGAATGAGGTGGCCAAACTCGATCATGATTGGATACGGGCTTATTTTTCCGCCCATTCGGGGAGGCAGTGAATGGAATCAGATGCACGATATGCCTGGGTCGGTTTTGCCGTGGTGACGCTGATGGTGGTGCTGGCGGCGGGTTTTTACTGGCTCAACGGCAGCACCGAGCAAGACGTGAACCGATATACCGTCTACTTCAAGAACCAGTCGTTGGAAGGCCTGCAATTGAATAGCGATGTGCGCATGCAGGGCATCAAGGTGGGCAAGGTGGAGGATTACATCATCCTGCCCGGTCAGGCCAAGACGGTGCGGGTGACACTGGAGGTCGATGCCCGCACACCGATCTGGGAAGGCGTGGAAGCAGTGGTGACCCGCAACCTGGTCACCGGCCTGGCGGCAATCGATTTGGATAACGTCTGGAAAGGCGGCAGTGATATCGGGCCGCCGCCGGAAGGGGAGTTGTATCCGGTGATCGACGAAGGCGTGCCGCAGATGACCCGCATTTCCAACACCCTGGAAACGCTGGGAAAAGCCAGTATTGAGGCGGTGGAGCGGATGAATCACCTGCTCTCCGATCAGAATCAGCAGGCAATCAATAGTGTTCTGGTCAACGTCGCCGGTCTCAGTGGTGAACTGCGCGGCGAGTTGCGCCAGATCGGCCCGGAACTGAAAGCCACGCTGGGCGCGACCCGACAGGCGGCGCTGCGGCTGGATACGGTCGGCGCCGAACTGACGCCGGTGCTGCGGGACAGCGCGCGCCTGGTGCGGGATGGCGGCAAGTGGGTCGAGCACGCCGGACAGCGTTTTGATCGCATGGCGAACGAAACCGAAGCCACGCTGAACACAGCCCGTGTGACCTTGAGCAGGATGGATGGCAGCCTGCGCGATATCCAGACCCAGCTCAAGCTCAGCGTTGATCTTGGCATGCAGGATATTCAGACCACGGCACAGTCAATGCGCGCATCCAGCGATACCCTGCTCACCACCAGCCAGGAATATGCCGACCCGGTGCGTCTGCTTTATGGTCCGCACAAGGCCGAACTGGGCCCGGGAGAAGAATGATCATGTGTTGCCGATATCTGCTCGTTTGGCTTTCCGCTCTGCTTGGCCTTTCCGCCTGTAGCTTGCCTGGCGCACGCACGCAGGCAATTCAGTATTTCGTGCTGGAGGCACAGACACCGGTGTCACCGGTTGCCGCTGCGAAAGCGGAGTCGCCACGGCCGGTGCTGTTGCTGCGTGATGCCGAAGCCAGCGTTTTTACCCAGAATCCGCGCCTGATCTTCAGTCGTACACCCGCTACCCGGGCGTATTACCAGTATGCGTTGTGGACTGAATCGCCACCCAAGCGCCTGCATACACTGTTGCGTCAACGCCTGTTGGCAAGCGGCCTGTATGGCGGGGTTGTGCCGCTCGGCGCTGGGGTTCAGGGCGATTATCAGTTGAACTTTCGGGTGCTCGAATTTTTCCACAATGCCGCCCAGACACCTGGTCTGGCGCAGGTCAGGCTGGATGCAGAACTGGTCGAGCGTGGTAGTGCGCGTTTAGTTGCCCAGCAGTCGTTTGCCGCAGATGTGCCGCTGGCAAGCCAGGATGCTGCAGCCGCCGCTGCTGGCCTTGGTCAGGCCAGCAGCCAGATACTTGATGCGATGCTGGTTTGGTTGGCGCGAGTGCAGCCAAACTCGGTGGACATGCCACAAGCCCGCTAAAATGCCGCCTTTCGCGATCCCAGGTTCGATTCATGTTGCTTTATATCCACGGTTTCAATAGCTCATCCCAGTCCGGCAAGGCGATTGAAATGGGCGACTGGCTGAGCCGGCGTGGCCTCGGCGAAGCCTATGTCTGCCCGGACTTGCCGCATCAGCCGGCGGCGGCGATGCAATTGCTGGAAGACCTGATCAACGCCAGCAGCAAACCGGTCAAGTTGATCGGCAGTTCGCTGGGCGGTTTTTACGCCACCTGGCTGGCGGAAAAACATGGTCTGAAGGCGGTTCTGGTCAACCCGTGCGTGGCCTGTCATGACAAGCTCGCCGGCATGGTCGGGCAAACCCAGAAGAACTGGCACAGCGGCGAGGAATATGTGTTCAGCGCCGAGCATGCCGCTGAATTGAATGCCTATGCCGTCGCTCACATTACGCGGCCGGAGCGCTATCTGCTGCTGGCTGAAACGGGTGACAGCGTGCTTGATTACCGTGAAGCGGTGGCTTACTTCGCCGGTGCCGAGCAGGTGGTGCTGGAAGGCGGCGATCACGGATTTTCCCGCTTCTACGACTATATTCCGGCCATTCTGGCTTTTTGACTTCAACTTTGACGCGGCCTCAACCGGAACGCGGGTAGCCTTACATGTATGTTCTTTACGAAGAAGACGGCGATATCAAGGCCGGCACTATCCTGGCCGACAACGACAGTTCGCTGCAGATTGAATCCCAGCATGGCAAACGCGGCAAGCTGAAAGCGGCGCATGTGTTGCTGCGCTATGCAGCGCCGGCGCCGTCGCAAGTGATGGAAAGCGCGCGCGCGCTGCGGGAGGAATTCGATCTCGATTTCCTCTGGGAAGTGGCCGGCGAAGCGGAGTTCGGTTTCGAGACGCTGGCGCAGGACTACTTCGGCCACAAGCCGACCGCGCCGGAATCTGCTGCCATCGTGCTGGCGCTGCATCAAGCGCCGATTTTCTTCCAGAAGAAGGGCAAGGGTCGTTACAAGGCGGCACCTGCGGAAACATTGGCCGCCGCCAAGTTGGGGCTGCAACGCAAGGCGCGCGAGGCAGAATTGCGCGCCGAGTGGGTTGCCATGCTGGTACGTGGTGAATTGCCGGATGCAATTCGCACCAAGGTGTTCGAGCTGGCGCACAAGCCGGACAAGAACAGTCTGGAATTCAAGGCGTTATCGGATGCCTGCGCCGAAACCAATCTGTCTGTGGTTCGCTTGCTCGACCAATGCGGAGCGATCGAATCGAGCCTGGAATATCACCGCCAGGCCTTTTTTCTGACCCATTTCCCGCGTGGTCCGGGCTTCCCCGAGTTGGCTGCGCCGTTGCCGCCGCCCGATCTGCCGCCCGGCGATGCGCCTGCGTTCAGTATCGACGATGCCGCCACGACCGAGATCGACGACGCGTTTTCGGTGATCTTCCGCGACGATGGCTCGGTCCGGGTCGGCATCCATATCGCCGCACCGGCGTTGGGTATCACGCCGGGGTCGGACCTCGACAAGCTGGCGGCGACGCGGTTGTCCACCATTTACATGCCGGGCGACAAGATCACCATGTTGCCGGAGGGCTTGATTGCGCAATATACGCTGGCGGAAAACCGCGATTGTCCGGCGCTCTCGTTGTACGTCGAAGTCGGTCCGGATTACGCCATCCAGAGTCTGTCGACCAAGGCCGACTTGATCCGGATCGCCGCCAATCTGCGCCACGAAACGCTGGAACCGATTTTCAACGAGACGACGATAGGCCAGGTGGGTGACGACTATGCGTTCCGACGCGAACTCGAATGGCTGTACGGCTTCGCGCGTCATCTTGAAGTGGTGCGCGGCAAAGCCGACCAGGTGCAGCGCAACGACTACGTGTTCAAAATCGATGGCGAGCGTGTCGATATTGTGCCGCGTGTGCGCGGCAACCCGATCGATAAGCTGGTCTCGGAAATGATGATTCTGGCTAACAGTCGCTGGGGTGGCATGCTGGCGGATCGCAACGTCGCCGGCATCTATCGCGCGCAAACCGGCGGCAAGGTACGCATGACGCTGAAACCAGCGCCGCACGAAGGCCTCGGCGTAGCGCATTACACCTGGAGCACGTCGCCGCTGCGGCGTTATGTCGATTTGCTGAATCAGCGCCAGATTCTTGCCGTTGCGCGTGAAGAGGCGCCGCCGCATACCGGCAATGATCCGATGTTGTTTGCCGCTGTACGCGATTTCGAGCTGGCGTATGACGCCTACAACGAATTCCAGCGCGGCATGGAACGCTACTGGTGCTTGCGCTGGATGCAGCAGGAAAGCATTCAGGAAATGGATGCCACAGTTTGGCGGGAAAACCTGATCCGGCTCGATGGCCTGCCTTTTGTTGCCAAAGTCATCGGCGCGCCGACATTGAATCCGGGTGAGCGGATACGGGTATCGGTGGCCGAGATTGACTTGCTGGATGTTGATCTGACATGCCGATTTCTGCAGCAGCACAGCGTGTAAAAGGCATTCTGACTGATGTTCTGGCGCCTTTGCCGTATGCGCCTCAGACATCGGTAGATTGGGATGATCGATTAACTCAGGCGATTTTGATCTCGGCCATACTGCATGTGCTGATCATCTTCGGCATGCAATTCACGCAAGCCAATCCCAAGCTGTTCGAGAATTCCTCACCGCCCATCGACGTGGTGCTGGTCAACGCCAAAACCAAGGAAGCGCCGCTGCAGGCCGATGTGCTGGCTCAGGCGAATCTCGACGGCGGCGGCAATGTCGACGACGACCGGCAAGCCAAATCACCGCTCCCAGCCTCAGAACAAGATCAGATGATGAGTGCGGAAGCCGAATTCAATGCGCGTGTGCAGGCCTTGGAACTGAAGACCAAGGTGTTGATGCAACAGATCCAATCGGATTACCAGACGCCGGAACAGAAGCCGGCACCAGTGGCGGATCCGCGTCCACCCAGCGAGACACCGGCGCCAATGGACCTAGCCGCGCGCAGCCTGGAAATGGCACGACTGCAAGCGCGCATCGATCAGCAGCGCGAGGAATACCAGAAGCGTCCACGCCGCATGTTTGTCGGCGCGCGGGCGCAGGAATTCACCTTTGCCCAATATGTGGAAGATTGGCGGATCAAGGTCGAGCGCGTCGGCAATGTGAATTATCCCGAAGCTGCTAAACGCAATGGGCTGTATGGCACGCTGATGTTGACTGTCAATATTTTCGACACCGGCAAGATCGAGTCGGTTCAGATCGAACGTTCTTCCGGCTCCAAGGTGCTGGATGCCGCCGCCATCAAGATTGTGGAAATGTCGGCGCCATTCCCGCCATTTCCTGAGGCCATCCGCAAGAAAGTCGATATTCTCGGCATTACCCGGAGTTGGACGTTTACCCGATCTGATCAACTTACTTCTCAATAAGTATTTTTGTGGCGCAGATAAACCCAGTAAATCGGTAAAATCTGCGCTTCATCATTTACCGAAAGGTCGTTTCATGCATACCGGTACTACGCTTACCCAATTCATCATCGAAGAACAGCGTCATATTGCCGGTGCAACCGGCGAGTTCACTGGCCTGTTGAACGACGTCGTCGTTGCCATCAAAACCATTTCCAACGCAGTCAACAAAGGCGCACTGATTGGTGTCATGGGTGCGCTCGATTCTGAGAACATTCAGGGCGAAACACAGAAGAAGCTGGACGTGATCACCAACGAAATGATGATCCGCAACAACGAATGGGCCGGTCACCTGGCCGGTATGGCGTCGGAAGAAATGGATGAGGTTTACCCGATTCCGACCAAGTATCCGCTCGGAAAATATCTGATGGTTTTCGACCCGTTGGATGGTTCCAGCAACGTCGACATCAATATCTCTGTGGGCACCATCTTCTCGATTCTGCGCGCCCAGGTACCCAACCGCGCCGCTTCTGAAGCCGACTTCCTGCAACCTGGCGTCAAGCAGGTTTGTGCCGGCTATGCCTTGTACGGTTCATCCACCATGCTGGTGCTGACCACCGGCCACGGCGTCAACGGCTTCACGCTGGATCGCGACATTGGCGAATTCATCCTCAGCCACCCGGACATGAAGATTCCCGCCGACACCAAGGAATTCGCCATCAACGCCTCCAACCAGCGTTTCTGGGAAGCCCCGGTGCAGCGTTATGTGGCGGAATGCCTGGAAGGAAGTACCGGTCCGCGCGGCCGCGATTTCAACATGCGTTGGGTTGCATCAATGGTGGCTGAAGTGCACCGCATCCTTACCCGTGGCGGCATCTTCATGTATCCGCGCGACACCAAAGACCCGGGCAAAGCCGGCAAGTTGCGTCTGCTTTACGAAGCCAACCCGATGAGCTTCATCGTCGAACAGGCCGGCGGCGTGTCTTCAACCGGCTACGAACGCATCATGGACATGACCCCGGAAAGCCTGCACCAGCGCGTGCCGGTGATTCTGGGTTCGAAAAATGAGGTTGAAGTGGTGCTGGGGTATCACAAGAGCTGACTCTTGATCCCCGAAAGCAACAAGGGCTCCAGTGGAGCCCTTGTTATTAAATGCGGCTTGATCTTAGTGGTACAGCACGTCAATGTAATTCTTGACATCCGGATTGTAATTCCAGGTGACATTCGGGTCGGTGTCGACAAACTGTGGATGCGCAGAATCGGCAGCCGATTTGAACAGTTGCCTTGCCTGGGATTCGGTCAGCGGGTATGTGCTTGTGTCCGTCAGTCCCATGGCATTCAGGAGCAGCACTAATGCTTTTTGAGCATAAAGAAGCTCACCAGTGAGACCTGCTTTATTTAATACGTTCTTAATATAGGCAGGAACGGTATTTGGCGTGCTTGTAAGCGATAAGATTCCAGTATCTTTATCTTTAAAGATGTAGTCAGCCGTCAGTAGAGGGAATTTCTGCAAAATTGTGACTTTACCTGTGTCGTTGTTATATTCAGCTTTCAAAGTGGCATAACTCTTGCCAAGCGAAGTGCAGGTTTCGGTCTCATGCCCGGATACATTGCCGGATAGTTGGCCGGAAACGGTGCATTTCCACGGCGTTGCACCCAGTACCGGGCGGCTCAGCAAAGTACCGACAACGATGGGCGCTGCCAAGCCACCTTTCGCCAAGCGACGACGCTGCTCGTTGATTTGCGGTCGGTTTTCTTGGTCTTGAGGATCGATAGGAGTATTCATGTCGCGACTTCCTTGCAAAATTTGTTGTTTGATATGCAACTATTGTGCCAAATAATAAGGTGTATTCAAAACAATGGGTTGAAAATGGTCGGCCAGGGGGCTGTAAAAAATCTCGACATTCTTTTAACCATTTTTCTTGTCACTTTCTTTGTCTGTTTCCATCTCGCTGCGTTTTACCTGATGTAGCAAATGTGGAATCAGCAGCTGCCACGGCATGCGCAAATAGTGACCGCGCACATACAGGACAAGCCCGGCCAACTGCGACAGTGGTCCTTGGCAACTGAGATGCGTCGACGCCAGGCCAGCATCGAACAACATGCGCATCAATGGGCGTTGCCATGTCGGCGGCGGTGACGGACATTCGGCAATGATCTGATCCGGAATCGGCGTCAGTAACCAGCGTTGGCAAGTGTCCAGCGCGTAATACAAGGGGCGACCCAGATTGAGGGTGCGTGCACGGGCCAGCAAGTTTGGCCAGAACCCGAGTTCGGCCGAGAACTCGCGCAACATCGCATCGAGATCGACCAGATCGCGCAGGCCATGCCCCCATTCGCCTTCGTGAAACAGATGGCAGGCGGAATGCAGGACCAGGTCGGTATGCGTCGGAATACTGAGTCCAGCCGGATCGGTCAACGCCTGGGCAGCTTCCAGGATGGGCGCGGCGTGGGTGCGGATGCGTGAGGTTTCGGGCAGCAGGTTGTGATGCACATCGAGCACGGTGCCGCGTCGGATATGGGTCATCGGCGGCAGTTCATGCATCCAGAGCCGGTAGTAACGTTGGTCGTATGCATCCTGCTTCTGTGTATGCCAGCCCGCCAGCATCAGCGCGCCTTCGGTCTGACCGAGTTGATCACGCGGCACCAGAATGTCGATATCGCTGAACAAGCGCCCGGCGGCTGGCGGCAGGTCTGCGATTGCATAGGCCGCGCCCTTTAGCAGTAACACCGGGCCTTCGAGTTTTGCCAGCGCGCGCGCAACGCGACGTGCTTCCCAGCGCACGGCTTGCCGTTGCTTGGCAGCCAACGTGCGCGCTGCGGTCAGATGTGGTCTGACTTCGGTAGGTAGTTGGGCATTAAGCCCGAGCTGGTCCGCCAACACGGCGATCCTTGACAGCAATCCAGCTGAGCCGGCTTGGCGTAGCAGCAAGTCCCAGTTTTTCAGGTCGAGCGTCGCCATCCGCGCGGGTTGGCGCAACACATCGAGCAAAGGGGGGCAGCGTTGGGCGGGCGTCATGCGGCCAACTCCGCAAACGTTTGCAGCGCTTCGTCCAGATTAGAGTATTCGAAGTCGAAGCAGGTGCAGGCATCCATCAGCGCGGCGTTGAGTTCAAAACCGAGGCCGCCGAGCAGGCTGTAGTTGAAGGCATGGCTGGCGGTATGCAACATCGCATCGGCGCGGGAATGATGACTCAGGCGGGCTGCGCTGCCCTGTTTCCAGCGCGGAAAAATAACCCAGGCCGGGCGTGCTTTTTCATTAACGCGCGCGACGCTGTCGGCGCTGGGGCGGACATGCGCTACCGTGCCCTTGTGGGTGTCATGCGCCGGCGCACCAATTACTGCATCCGGAAACGCGCGCTGGATGACGTCGATCGAGGCGTTCTTCAGGCTGACCGGCCGCGCCAGGCCAACCAGCATGCCGTCGTCACGGTCGATCAAGGTGATTTCATCTGACAGCAGACGCCAGCCGGACAGCATCAGCGCGGCAGTCAGGGTGCTTTTGCCAGCTCCGGGGTCGCCTGGAAGCACGACGGCGCGACCATTCTTTTCGAGTACTGCCGCGTGCAACATCAAATAATGGTGTGCGTGACCGGCGACGCACCAGTTCATGCCCCATTCCAACAGCGCAAACGCATGGTTGGCCGGCAGCGGTTTGAACGGCGAGTGGTCGTCGTACCAGAAATTGATCTGTGGCCGCAGCCAGCGCCGAATTCCGGTCGGCTGGCCGACACGAACATGAAAATCGTTGAATTCGCCTTCGTCGAGTGGGAAGTCGGCATAAAGACGCAGCAAGCCGTCAGCAATCAGCGGCAACGTACTGTGCATGCGGGTTACGAACGGGCCGGTGCGTAGGGCCAGATCATTCGCTGCCAAGCGTTGGCGGAGTTGCGCTAGCGAAAGATCGCCCAGTTTCATTGCACCGGCTCCGCGTATTCGATGCGGTCGAGTTCCGCCAGGATGGCGCTGAGTGCGGTTTCGGCTTCAGCCAGTTTGACCTCGGCGGCTTCGGCCAGCAGCGCGGTGAGGTCGGCTTCGTCGGCCGGAGTGCTCATCAGGTGCAACAGCACCAGAGCAGCAGCTTCGGAAAATCGATGCGTGTCTCCTGCCGCACCATGGAAGAAGACATGTTCGCCGTCCCATTCGCGGTGGCGCAAATCAGCTTCCAGAGGAATGCGCCAACGTCGGTTCGGGTCAGGTGTCATCATCAAATAGGGGTATTTTTAGCGGCGCAAGTGTATCAGCCTGCCTGGCCTGACCAGCTGCCCATGCTGACGCGATCAAGACCAGCCAGATCTTTGAGGGTGCGGATGGCTGTAAAGCCATGCTGTTGCAGCAAGGCGGTGACGGCAGCGGCTTGAGTGCAGCCATGTTCCAGCAACAACCAGCCACCTTCGACCAGATGGGAGGGGGCGCCGGCGATGATCTGGCGAATGTCGTCGAGTCCGTCAGCGCCGGAAGCCAGCGCCTGGCGCGGCTCGAAACGCAGATCGCCGCTGGCCAGATGCGGGTCGGATGCGGCGATGTAGGGCGGGTTGGAAACGATGATGTCGAATTTTTTTACATCCAGCATGGCGTACCAGTTGCTGCAAATGCACACCACATTGGTGGTGCCAAGCTGGCGCGAATTTTCCTGCGCGATGGCCAGCGCTGCGAGCGAGGCATCTACCGCCAGCACTGTCGACAACGGCCGCTGCAACGCCAGCGTAATGGCGATCACGCCGCTGCCGGTGCCAAGATCAAGAATGCGACAAGGGGTGTTTTCAGGCATCTGTTCCAGCGCCGTCTCAACCAGCAATTCCGTGTCTGGACGTGGAATCAGGACATCCGGCGTGACCTTGAAACTGAGCCCGTAAAACTCTCGCTCGGCCAGCATGTAGGCGACTGGTTCGCCGCTTGCGCGACGCGCGAGCAGGTCTTCGATGGCATGCAGTTGGGCGGGGGTTGGCGCATCCTGGTCGTGCGCGATCAGCCAGGCGTGATCGACTTCAAGGCCATGCGCCAACAGAACGCGGGCTTCGATGCGGGCTTCCCTTTTCTCCAGCGCCATACTTTCCGCCAGCATTGTGGTGGCGTTGGCCAACAGCATGGCGATGGTGACGGAGGCGGTCATTCTTCGCCGGACAACGCCGACAGCAACTCGGTTTGATGCTCGGCGGTGAGTGCATTGATCAGTTCGTCGAGGCCACCTTCCATGATCGAATCGATCTTGTACAACGTCAGATTGATGCGGTGGTCGGTAACGCGGCCTTGCGGGAAGTTGTAGGTGCGGATGCGGTCGGAGCGGTCGCCGGTGCCGATCAGGCTTTTGCGCGTGCTGGCTTCCTTGGCGTGTTGTTCGCGTTCCTGCTGGTCTTTCAGGCGCGCGGCCAGAACCGAGAGCGCTTGTGCCTTATTCTTGTGTTGCGAGCGGTCGTCCTGGCATTCCACCACCATGCCGGAGGGCAGGTGGGTGATGCGGATGGCGGACTCGGTTTTGTTGATGTGCTGGCCGCCTGCTCCGGAGGCGCGGAAGGTGTCGATGCGCAATTCGGCCGGGTTGATGTTGATTTCGGCCAACTCGTCGGCTTCCGGCATCACCGCGACGGTGCAGGCGGAGGTGTGGATGCGGCCCTGAGTTTCGGTATCCGGCACACGCTGGACGCGGTGGCCACCAGATTCAAACTTCAATTTTGAATACGCGCCCTGACCAACGATACGGGCGATGATTTCCTTGTAGCCGCCGACTTCACCGTCACTGGCCGACACGATTTCGACTTTCCAACGCTGGCGTTCGGCGTAGCGGGCGTACATGCGGAACAGGTCGCCGGCGAACAGCGCCGATTCATTGCCGCCGGTGCCGGCGCGGATTTCCAGGAAGATGTTGCGTTCATCGTTGGGGTCGCGCGGCAGCAAGAGAATCTGCAATTCGGCATCGAGTGCGAGCAGCCGTTGCTTGGCGGCTTCGATTTCGTCCTGAGCAAAATCCTTCATCTCCGGATCGGCGAGCAGGCTTGCCGCCGTATCGAGATCGGCCTGGGCTTGTTGCCAGTCGTGGTAATGCTTCACCACCGGCATCAGTTCGCTGTGTTCCTGATTCAGCTTGCGGTACTGCGCCATATCCACCGTGGCGTTCTGGTCGGCAAGCAGGCCGCTGATCTCGTCAAGACGATAGGCGAGTTGCTGAAGTTTGTTTTGCAGGCTGGGTTTCATGTCAGGCGTGAGGCGTGAAAAGTGAACGGTGATGCGGCGCTTTGCGCCTGCTGTGTAAGGTGACCCCCGCGCTTTTGACCTTCACCTTTCACCAAGCCGCGCAGCGGCGAGTCACTTTTCACGTTTCACGAATCCCCGTGCAGGTTGTAAAGATGCGAGACCAGGCGGGCGAGTTCTTCGCGTTCGCTTTCGCCGGCTTGATTCAGCGCGTGGCTGGGATCATGTAGCAGCTTGTTCATCAGACAGCGGCTCATCGCCTCCAACACCGCAGCTGGGTTTTCGCCACGGGCCAGCGCCTTCTGCGCTTTTTCCATTTCATGCCTGCGCAGGCGTTCGCCGTGGTCGCGCAACGAGCGAATCACCGGCACAGCCTGTCGGGTGTCCATCCAGTGCATGAATTCGTTGACCCGCGCCTGGATGATCGCCTCGGCCTGGGTCACCGCAGAC
>CAMDHJ010000024.1 GCA_945897865.1 Tepidiphilus sp. J10 | reverse complement strand
AGGCTCAGTCCCTGCTTTCTCAAAACTTTGATTTCCACATACACCTCGTCACTGATCATCAAGGCTCCGAAAAAGCCCTGATCGTCCTCGTTCGGTGTATCAGTTTTCAATCGGCATGCTGTATCAAATTACATCCGGCAGTGACACTCGGGGCCAATGTGGGTCGCTAATCCTTCATTGCAATGGACTTTCACCATCTACTCCTTGCCGGTCTTTACCGGCGCACACCTGGAAACCCCAGTTGAGCGCAGAGATTTCTCCGTGAAGCCGCCTGGATACGGGCGAGAGGGCGATTTCTCTATTCACATGTCGGGTGAGGTGAAAAAAGGTGTAGGAGGCTCCGCTTGCGGGCCGATCCTTCAACGCTCGCGCCAACAAGCGGACGCTCCTACAACGCGGACAACAGCCGGATTTATGTTTATCGCCTTGTAGAGCGGGAACAAAGCGCCACTGCAGCACGGCACCGCGAGCTGCCATGTCGAGTCGCTTGGTGCCGCTGGATTCGTGGATGTCTACCTGGTGCTAGGCCGACGGCTTGCCGAAAAAATCCTCACGAAAGCGCCCAATCTGATGCATGCGCTCGTGAAGAATGGTCACGATGCCGATGTCACCGTTCGACAAGCGCCGCCAATACACGAAGTGCCGCTCATAGCGGAAGTAGAAGCCATCAACACCGAACTCAGCAGGCACCGGACTGGACGACACCCCATGCGTCTCGATACGCTCAAACGCTTCGAACAGCCCGGTGATGTAGTGGTTGGCTTGCGCCTCGCCCCAGCGTTCACGCGTGTAGCGGTAGATCTCGTCCAGACGCCAGGACGCAGCCTCCTGAACACGTACAGCGGGCATCGGTCAGGCGCCTGCAGCATTGCGGGCGATCACATCCGCTGCGGTCAAAGGGCGATAGGCCGACTCGGGCGCAGCAAACGCTTGAGCCAGCTCCGCCTTCAGCCGATCAAACGCCTGCTGCTCCTTGCGCTCCATGTCGCGCCGGATCAGGTCGCGCACGTACTCGCTGACGTTCTCGTAGGCGCCGTCTTGCTGCACGTTGGCGGCCACAAACTCACTGAGCGTGGGGTTCAAGCGAACAGTCATGGTGGTGGGTTGTGACATGGCGGGCTCCGGGGGCGATCAGATGTATTCAATTTAATCAATATTGAAGACAGCGGCAATCTCCCGGAGCGCGGTACTTGGAATATGAAAAATTATTCGAAGCTGCCCCTTTTGATCCTGCTTTTGATCCTGGCGCGGGAATGTTCAGCTCGTCGGCCAGCCTTGCCGCCGTTGGCCTCTGCCCGGCAAGCCGGGCAGAGGCCAGCACCACCGCCAGGGACAGGTAGACGCGTCGGCCGAGAAAGCGCACCGACATCGAGGTGGTCCGCCGACGACATCGGTTGCAGCAGAAGCTGAAGCGCACCTCGAAGGCAGCGCGTACTTCGCTCAGACAGGCGCGTGGCTTCCTCGGATAGTTGGCGCGGTGGAGCGCACCGACGCAAGTGCAACCACATGAACGGGCCTCGCTCGCCAGTTCCTCGTCGGCGCGCTGCAGTAAGCGGAAAATACTGGGGTCTTGCAGGAGGGCATGGCACCCTTGAGCGGGTCTCTTGGCTTGGCAACCAGAGACTCCCCCGGAGGGTTCGTTTGTTCAAGTTCACCGAGGGAGATCCCTTCTTCACATCACGCTACGTGACCAAACAGGCAGACAAAACCATCACGGGTGGTGACCGTACTCACAAAGCGGCCACCCCGCCCAGTGCGCGCCAATTGCCACCGTGCCCATACGCCGCGCTCATCGGAAGACGGCCAGCGTCCAGGCAGGGTTAAACATGGAATTCAAGTTGTGCCACTCCAACGGAAAATCGAAAACACGTTGGCTGGCTGACACTGCTGAGGTCGTTCCGAAGCCGGTTCAGTGCGAAGCGGCAGAAGTACGGAAGACGGCATTGATGATAGCCATTCTTATTTGAAGAGAAAACTCCGGGTGCGGCAGACACCAAAAATCATGCCGAACAGCCCCCGACGACGGACAAGATTTACCCGTGCAAACAATGGGGTGGATTGCTTACACTAGAGGCAAATCTGAAGGCGGCGCCAGAACACAGGCGGTAACGCACGGGTGACGTGTTTTACTTTTGAATACGCATGGTGAAGAGGGAGGAAAGACCATGGAAACAAAGGGATGTGCGGTGTTTAGGCGGGGGATTGCGTCTACATACATCGAATTATTTCGATCGACATTACGTTAGATTTTATCTATGCATCATTGCCTTAACTGTGGCGCACCAGTAGAGCCAGCAGAGAAACCAAAGATTGATTACATCGACCTGATTGGCGTCACCGTCGTGAGTCTATTTGTAATTGGGATTTTGAGTGTGTTTTTATTTACAAGTAAAGGCATTCAATTTTTCTTGCTTGTTGGTGGTTTTGTGGCGTTTGGCTTGTATCACATGATCGGATACACAAAAAAGGGCGAATACAAATGTCAGAAATGCGGCCATATTGCGACATGCAAATAACGAATTACAATCTAACTTGGCGCTCAAAAGGGACAAGCCAAATGCTTCGCATTTGACTTGCCCCTTAGCTTTACGTTAGAAATCTGCTGCGATGCCTTGGCTACCCTTGTACCTCACAGAGTCCGACGCTTCAGTGCTATTTGACCTGCTTACGCAAGATCCAGAAATTGCGTTTCTTGTACCGGACGGTCCTCGGCGGTGGCGCGCAGTTAGGACCATTAGTGCTAAATGCACCGAGCGGGTCGGCCTCTGGCATGTGCCCAGCGGCCCCTTACCGCTGCTGCCCGCTGCACATGGCAACCCAATTCAGCAGGTGCAAGACCCTTGGTTGGGCTGGACGGAAGAGCGAACGGGGGCTAACCCCAACACGCCCTACTTTGGCGCAGGGCATCCTGGCGTCTTTTGGCTGAATCTCCGCACAACCGGAAGAGATCACGGCAGTTGCTGCGGCTTCTCTTCCTTTGAATGGATAGGGAATCACTACAAAGTGATCGGCAATGCATCAGCACCAAGCACCGAAGTTTGGTGGAAATCGTTACGCCGAAGAGTGGCGAGGCTCAGCCGCAAAGTGCCGAGACAGCAGCTTTCCAGTTCGTTGCCTCCAGAGGTATTTGCATTTCCGTCTGCATACCTCCTTCTGGAGGCTGGTGGTATTGCCGATGCCAATCCTTAGTAATCCGATTTCTAACCTTTCGGTCCACCGGACGCTGCGCGATAAAGCGGCGCAGCGCCGGTGACCTCCACGTTGGGCCTCTAGAACATGAGCACAAAGAAATTCGCCCTAAGCGCCACCGACATCAAATCGCTGGCAGTGGGATTCGGCGGGTGGGAACAATGAAACAATAGGGGACAGACCACGGTTTCTTGACCAAAAAATTCGGCTGGGGGGGCTTGGTCGGTGTGGAATGGGATTTTTCTACAGCGTCTTATTCATTCACACGGTGCTGTGTGTTTTCGAAATACCCGCTCGCGCTGCCTAAATGGCGGGTAGTCACACCGAGCGCAAAATTATACAATTCGATCAATCAATGGATCTAATTGTATAAATGCTAACCCGCTCGATTACTCTGACACTGCACCGCTTGGCGGCCAGCTTTCCTGTGCTGGCGATGACTGGTCCACGCCAGTCAGGCAAGACAACGCTGGCCCGCGCCCTGTTTGCCGACAAGCCTTACGTCAGCCTGGAAGACCCCATTGAACGCGCCTTTGCCTTTGAGGACCCGCGCGGCTTTCTGGCGCGCTTCAGCCAGGGCGCTGTCTTCGACGAAGCCCAGCGCTGGCCCGATCTGTTCTCGCACCTGCAAGGCATGGTGGATGCCGACCGCCGGCCCGGCCGCTTCATTCTCACTGGCTCGCAGCAATTTGGCCTGCTGGCAGGTGTCACCCAATCCCTCGCCGGCCGGGTCGGCATGACGCGCCTGCTGCCGCTTGCCGCCACCGAAATTCCCGCCGTTACGGCGCGCACGCTGTCGCTGGATGGCCTCATGCTCAAAGGGGGCTACCCGGCCTTGTACACCCAGCCAGTCGAATCTGCCGACTGGTTCGCCAGCTACATTGCCACCTATGTCGAGCGTGATGTCCGGCAAGTCCTCAATATCCAGAGCCTGCCGACCTTCCAGCGCTTCCTGCGTCTCTGCGCCGGGCGAACCGGGCAACTGCTTAACGTCTCTGCGCTGGCCAGCGAAGCCGGCATCACCGCCAACACTGCCAAAAGCTGGCTCGCTGTGCTCGAATCGAGTGACCTCATCCACCTCCTGCCGCCTTACCACCGCAACTTCGGCAAGCGCCTGGTGAAAATGCCGAAACTGTACTTTCTCGACACCGGCCTCGCCTGCTGGCTGCTCGGCATCCGCAGCGAAGACGTACTCACCCTGCACCCACTGCGAGGCGCGCTGTTTGAAAACTGGGTCGTTGGCGAATTCATCAAGGCACGTTACAACCGGGGCCAGCCTGCTGATCTCTACTTCTGGCGCGACAACAACGGCCTCGAAGCAGACCTGATTTTCGAGCAGGGCGAACATCTGCAAATGGTCGAAATCAAGTCCGGGCAAACCATCACCAGCGACACGGTCCGTGCCGGACAACGCGCCACCCGCATGGCCGAAGACGAAGCCCTGACGCCTTGGCTGATCTACGGTGGCGACGAAACTTACGAACGCAGCGGCATCAAAATTTACGGATGGCGAGATATTCATGCAGCGATTGGCAGCAACTGACAAGAAAAGGAACCCACCATGCACCGCAAAACCCTGCTCACCCCGCCCCTGCGCATCACCCTGGTCAGCCCGGTGCTGGCCAAGCAGAACAACAGGGGACAGACCACGGTTTCTTGACCAAAGCACCCGAAAACGTGTTCTGTGCGGTAGAGCCCTATCCCCACCGGCTCGCCACATCCAACACAAATACACACTATCTTGCGCATTAACGTGATCAAGTCGCCATTGCACAGTATGTTGGACTTTACTTTCGCTGCTGTTCGAGTTCAGTCCGGAAGCGCTGACCCGGAATCTGGAGCTCTCGCCACGGCACCTTAATTTGCGGCCTGCAGCGTATGGCGGTTTTCCGGATCACCTGCTGCGACTCCCCGGGCTTCTATCGGATTGCCTGCCTGACGGCTGGGGTTTATTGCTGATGGACCGCCTGTTCCGGCAAGTGGGGCGGGACGTGGCCAGCCTGTTTCCGCTGGACCGGTTGGCGTTTATTGGCCAGCGCGCCATGGGGGCGCTCACCTTTATGCCCGCCGATAGGATGTCGCTTGCGCGTGAGGATGTGGCGCTCCTTGAATTGGCTCAAGAGGTGCGCGGCGTGATTGCCGGCCGCGACGGCGACGCCTTGCTGGAGTTGGCTATCGCGGGAGGCTCTCCGCACGGCGCCACGCCCAAGGTCTTGGTCAACTACGTGGCGAGCACCGGTAGGGTGAGCACCGGGACATTGCCGGACGGCGCGCCCTGGCTGGTGAAGTTCCAGGCGCAGGATGAGCACGAGGAGGCGTGTGCGGTGGAGCACGCTTACGCGGAGCTGGCCCGGGCGTGCGGGTTGGACGTGCCTGCGACCCGCTATTTCGATCTGGATACCTGGCTCGCCGGTTTCGGCATCGCCCGCTTCGACCGGGAGGCCGGTCAGCGCGTGCCGGTGCACACCCTGGCAGGGCTGTTGCACGCCAACTTCCGGCTTCCCTCCTCCGTCGACTACACAACCTTTCTGCGTGCCACGCGCATGCTGACCCGGGACGAGCGGGAGGTTCGCAAGGCATTTGAACGCGCGGTGTTCAATGTCTTGTTCAATAACCGGGATGACCACACCAAGAACTTTTCCTATCGGCTGAATGCCGTTGGCGATTGGAAGCTGGCCCCCTGCTATGACTTGTCCTTCAACGAAGGGCCCGGAGGTGAGCACCAGATGGATACCGTCGGGCACGGCAAGGACATTTCGCGGGAACACCTGCTGAGCCTTGCCAAGCAGGGTGGTGTGGATACGGCCTGGGCGGCATCGACCATCGAGCGCTTGCTGGATCTGTGCCCGGTTTTTGGTCAACTGGCTGGTGGCTTGCCGATCAGAAAAGCCAGCGTGAAGCGCATTGCGAGCCGGATTGAGGTGAATAGACGGTTGCTTGGGTAGCGCGGTAGGTTTGTGGAATTCGCGCCTTGGAAGGCGCTCCTACAGAACTGGCAACCTGGCGGCAATTGACTTCGTTGTAGGTGCGAATTTATTCGCACGATCACGCGCTGATGTGCGAATGAATTCGCACCTACGTGGGGCTGGTGGCCTCATTACCGTCCCCGCTCAGGTGCCGGCGAACCCAATTCAGCCACCGGCCCCCTACTCGGCATGCGCATATTCGCGCAGGGGTCGGGCCTGGCAAGTGTGGGGGTCACCCAGAGATAGTCGTAGGCTGTCTCGTCCGCAGCGACATTTCGGACTTCATCGGTTTCCACGAAGCCGACAGTCAACACCCTGGCTCCCGGCGCGAGTACGCGCAGCAGACTCGGCACGCCGTAATCCAGACGTACATGGCCGTTGCCAGCCAGCAACGCTACCGGTTTTGTCGTTGAGAGCAGGGCGTGAGCCATGGCGGCATCACGCGCGCGTTGGGCAAGGCGCATATTGGGCAGACGCTCGGCGGCCAGTTGCCCGCAGTGGCCTGCCAGCAGACTGGCATCCAGCCGCGATTGTGCCGATGCCGCCAGCGGGGCGGCGGCGATATGGGTAGCCAATGCAGGGACAACAGCTGCGGTTCCCCGCATCGCCACTTCCCAGCCATCTGCGCGGCTCAGGTTGCCTCCAAGCACCGTCTTGCCGGACTGCCGTAGGCTTTCGAACAGGGTTTGCTGCATGGGCCAGCGCCAGGCCTTGAAGGAATAGCCGGCCTCCTTCAGGGCTTGTTCCAGCGGCAAAGCGGCATCCAGCCGCATGCCCTGGTCCAGATGCTCGACGACGACATCACCACGCAACTCGCGCAGCAACGCGGCGCGCGCATCGTGATGCTGCGGGTTGTCATGGCGTTCTCCCAGCAACACGTATTCCGCTTGCCGCAATTCCGCCAGCAGCGCTTCCCGCGTGATGGGTTGGCGATCCACGCCGCGCAACAGTTCGTCGGCATGAAGAGGCGTGGCAAGCAGGGCTGCGAAGAGGAGGATCAAAGTCTTCATGATTTCATGGCTTCATGGTTAGCTTGCCGGAATTGTCTTCCCAAGTTTAGCCAGGGAGCTGGGCACGAGGATATCCGGCTTCTGCCGGATGGCCGAGACCGGCTTGTTTCAGCTGAATTGTTCCTGCAACGCCGCAATTTGCTGATCGAGTGAGTGCGCCACAGCGGTTTCCCCCAACTGTTTTGCCATCTCCACTTGCGTCAGCAGGATCGAGCGCCATTCGGAATAGTGATAGCTATCCCGCCCAAGCAGCGGTTCGATCATCGCCTGTGCCCGTTTGACATCGCCCTGCCGGGCAGCGATGCGCGCCAAGCCGGCTTTAGCAAACAGATAATCCGGGTCAATCAGCAACGCTTGTTCCAGCAGGGCTTTGACGGCCGATTCCGGATGTCCCATCGCTTCCTTGATGTTCGCCAGATTGTTGAACAGCAGCGGCACCTCCGGATGTCCGGCGATCAGGTCCACGAGAATATCGACGCAAGCCGCGTATTTCCCCTGTGCCATCAAGGCAGACACATGCTCGATCCGGGCCAGGGATTCCGCCGGCAAATCGAGCGACGTCGGCTCGGCATGGATTTGCATGGCCATGTGGCGCACCTCACGCACCTGGCCTTGCAGCAGCATGGTGACCAGCCCGCCGGACGGTAGCAGCCCCGCTTCGACCAGATCTCGGTGCAGCTCTGAGCGCACGCTGTCCGGACCACACGGCGTCGCAAGCAGTCCGATCAGACACTGTTTCGCCTCGGCATCACCGGACTTGGCACGCAATTTCAACATCGAAATCGCCACAAAACGCCCAAACGTCCCGCCTAGCTGGGCGACCACCGTCAGATAGTCGGCATGTGCATCACAGGTTTGCAAATGCGCGTCGTAGTGCGCTGCGGCCTCTTTCTCGCTTTGCTTCGCGCCCTGCTTCGAAATGACCTTGAGGCGATCAAACCAGGCAGTCGTGAACCATGCACCTGTGCCATACAACTCGAAATCGGGCGCTTCACTCTGTTCTGGGTGAGCCATGTTGAGTTCGATCTGACTGATAAGTTGGCGAAGCTCCGGTAGAGCGTCTGCCGCCGCCGAAAATCGCAGACGCATGGCGTCCAGATCCCCCAGCCTAAGCGCGGCGATGCCGCCAATCAGATGAAACCTCCCCGACTTTTCGGCTTCATGCTTACCAGAAAGGAAATCCGCCTCCGCCGATTCGCGCCATGCGGCATCAACGCCAGCCCAATCACGCAGGATCAGCAACGCGGTGACTTTGCCCAGCGCATCTTCAACGCGGGCGGCCGGTGTCGCCTTGACTACCTCCGCAAGAGTGGCGACGGCTTCACGCCCGTTCTTCCATATCCGCAAGCGGACAACATGCTCAAGTGCAAACAGATTGCGCGGATTGCGTTGCCAGCTGGTTTCAAAACGGTGAAGCGCACCGGCAACATCGCCAAGGTGGAAACAAATCAACGCGGCGTTGTTCAACAGCATGACGTTGTCAAAACCATCCAACTCAAGCAACGCCTGATCGAAGCGACCAACCGCCATCAGCAGCCGGGCACTGTCGTTGGCGAGTGCTTCATCGAAACGCAGAGGCCCCAGCGGGGTATCGATGTCCTCTGGCAGTGCAACCGCTTCGTTCAACAACCCATTCAGCCGACCCTGCGCATGCACAAACAGCGCGTAATACCCTGCGGGCGCCGCAGCATCAATCAACGCTTGCCAGGCAGACTGGCTGTTCGGCGATGCGCGCGTCCAATCCCAGGCCCGCGCAGCTAACCCGCGTGGATCATCGATCATGCCCGCGATTTCCCAGGCCAGGCCATACAGCGGCTTGAAATCGGGATGCTTAGCCTTGATGGCATCGAGCCGATCAAGCGCCTCTTCAACCTTGCCAGCACGCGCCAGACGCAACAAGGCATCGATCTGAGCAGATTCAACAACCGGGGGAGATTTACGCGCGGCTTTCTTTTTCATGATTTATATCCGGAGTTTTGAATACCGCGCATTTCACCATCAGCTTATTGATCCGGCCAGCCGGGTAGGAAGGGCCCGCTTCGCTTGGCCCATCCTACGCACAACTCGCCTCAACGCTCGCGCCGCAAGCGGACGCTCCTACAACACAGTCAACTGCCGGATTTAGGATAAAAAATCCCTGCAGCCGTTCGGCTGCAGGGATTCAGTGACACAGGCGAGCCTGTCTATCTCAAGCCGGTGCTGAACTGCGGATCAGGTAATCGAACGCCGACAGACTGGCTTTGGCGCCTTCGCTCATCGCGATGATGATCTGCTTGTACGGCACCGTGGTGCAGTCGCCCGCCGCCAGGATGCCGGGGATGTTGGTCTGGCCCTTGGCATCGATTTCGATCTCGCCGAAGCGCGACAGGTTGATCACGCCCTTGAGGAAGTCGGTATTCGGCAGCAGGCCGATCTGCACGAACACGCCTTCCAGCGCCACATGCTGACTCTGACCTGTGGTGCGGTCGGTGTAGGTCAACCCGTTGACCTTGCCGCCGGCTCCTGTGACTTCCGTGGTCTGCGCGCTCTTGATCACGGTGACGTTGGACAGGCTGTACAGCTTGTTCTGCAACACCGCGTCGGCACGCAGCGTATCGCCGAATTCGAGCAGCGTGACATGACCAACGATGCCGGCCAGATCGATCGCCGCCTCGACGCCGGAATTGCCACCGCCGACCACCGCGACGTGCTTGCCTTTAAACAGCGGACCGTCGCAGTGCGGGCAGTAGGCCACACCCTTGCCGCGATATTCCTGTTCACCCGGCACGTTGAGTTCACGCCAGCGGGCGCCGGTGGCAAGGATGATGCTTTTCGACTTCATCACCGCGCCGTTGGCGAGGCGGACTTCATGCAGGCCGCCCGCCGTGCCCGGAATCAGGGCTTCGACGCGTTGCAGATTCATGATGTCGACGTCGTATTCCTTGACGTGTTCTTCCAGCGCGCGGCCGAGTTTGGGGCCATCGGTCTGCGGCACCGAGATCAGGTTCTCGATCGCCATGGTGTCCATCACCTGGCCGCCGAAGCGCTCAGCCAGAATGCCGGTGCGGATGCCCTTGCGCGCCGCGTAGATTGCCGCCGCAGCACCCGCCGGACCGCCGCCGACCACCAGCACATCGAACGGTGCTTTTTCCTCCAGCTTGGCGGCTTCGCGAGCGGATGCGCCGGTATCGACCTTGGCGATGATTTCCGCCAGGGACATGCGCCCGTCGTCGAACGGCTCGCCGTTCAGCCAGACGCTGGGCACCGCCATGATCTGGCGTGCTTCGACTTCGGCCTGATTGAGGGCGCCGTCGATCATCACATGGCGGATATTGGGATTCAGCGCCGCCATGGTGTTCAGCGCCTGCACCACATCCGGACAGTTGTGACAGGACAGCGAGATATAGGTCTCGAAGCGGAATTGCCCGGTCAGCGACTTGATCTGTTCGACCTGATCGTCGGTGATCTTCGGCGCGTAGCCGCTAGCTTGCAGCAGGGCCAGAATCAGCGAGGTGAATTCATGCCCCATCGGCAGGCCGGCAAAAGCGATGCGGGCGCCCTTTTCACCCTCGCCAACCTTGCCGACGGTGAACGACGGTTTGCGGGCATCGATGCCGTTTTCCAGCAGGGACACCTTGTCAGAAACACTGGCAATGTCTTCCAGCAGGCCACGCATTTCAGCGGACTTGGCGCTGTCGTCGAGCGAGGCGACCAGCTCGATCGGAGCGACCAGTTTTTCGAGGTAAGCCTTGAGTTGGGTCTTGATGTTGGCGTCGAGCATGGTGGTTCTCCTGAATCAGTGGGCAATACGAAGCCTGCTGCGGATATTCATGCAGGTGGCTTGGTGTTGTGTACTGGGGTGAACGTCATTCCGGCGAAAGCCGGAATCCAGGTTTTGGCAGCCTGGCCCCCGGCGAATGCCGGGGTGACGATTTATTTATAGGCTGCGGCTTAGATCTTGCCGACCAGGTCCAGAGACGGGGTCAGAGTGGCAGCGCCATCCTTCCACTTGGCCGGGCAGACTTCGTTCGGGTGAGCGGCCGTGTACTGAGCGGCTTTCAGCTTGCGCAGGGTCTCGGACACGTCACGGGCGATCTCGTTGGAATGCACTTCCATGGTCTTGATCACGCCGTCCGGATTGATGATGAAAGTACCGCGCAGCGCCAGGCCTTCTTCCGCGATGTGCACGCCGAAGGCGTTGGTCAGCGCATGGGTGGGGTCGCCAACCAGCGGGAAACGGGCCTTGCCGACGGCAGCGGAGGTCTCATGCCAAACTTTGTGGGAGAAGTGGGTGTCGGTGGTAACGATGTACACCTCAGTACCGGCTTTCTCGAACTCGGCGTAGTTGTCAGCCGCGTCTTCGATCTCGGTCGGGCAGTTGAAGGTGAAGGCGGCCGGCATGAAGATCAGCACGGACCACTTGCCATGCAGGCTCTTCTCGGTCACTTCGACAAATTTGCCGTTGTGGAAAGCCTGGGCGGTGAAGGGTTGCACTTGGGTGTTGATCAAAGACTGCATCGTGTATCTCCTGGGTAGGTTGGGTACTGCGGGGGGGGTGAACGTCATGCGATGGGGCGCACTTTAGGCAAACTCTAAATATTGATCCAATTGATTTATCAAAAACCCTCAATCTAATTATTAGATAACCCTGCTGCCCGAGGTTGTAACAGGTGTCTCCCTGCTGCAACACGATGATTCTGATAGTTCTTCTTTACAAAAACATCATGCTGACCAAGCAAACTCCAGACAACTTTCTCAGCAGGGCAAGCAAGCGTGACTTTGCAGCGCGCAGACTGACTGCGCAACTGCACCGCCGGTTTTATGCAGGCGCCCTCCGCCAGAGGCCGCAAGCGTTGGCGGAAGCTGCCATCGTGTTAAATCGGGAACAGGCGAATGAGCTCCTCAAGCGGAAATCACTCACAAGCGCATGCAGATGACTCGCGGCATCAAGGAACTTCACCGCTGACGTATGTTGCAGAGCCAGCTTCAGCATGCTGCCCAGTACTTTCAGATTGTTCGGGTTGTCGTCCACGATCATGACGACGGCGGAAGGACGAGGATCGATTGCCATCTGCAGTGCTGTTTGGGTCACGAAACCGGATCGTGAAGAAAGCGTTTCAAAACCACTCTAACTCTAGCAGTCGGCCAGACTTTAGTCGCCACTGGCAGCCTGTTGGACTTTGGAATCGTCGGCGAAGAGCGATCAGCAGCCCTGGCGCTGTTGGATTTACACGGGCGCGTCAGGATGCGCTGTCCGGACCCAAGGCTATCCAGTGGTTATCCATCCGCAACTCTGGCATCGCCATTGCCGCAACGCCGGTCTCCGGCGACACCACCAGCGAGCGCCTCATGCCACCCGCCAATAGACCGTGTGGCGTAGCCGTCAGCGGACAGGCTTCGTCCAGCGACAGAAAACCGCGCCAGCCGGCGCCCGCGTCGAACAAGGCGATGCCGCGTGCACGCGGGCAACTGACGGCGAATCCCCCCATCGCGGCTGAGCCTCCGAATGCAGTACCACTGAATGCAGCAGCACCGAATGCAGCAATATCGCCACCGTAGCCGGACAAGGCGCGCGTCGCGGCGACGGTGCGCAAGCGTTCACCGTCGAACAACGCCAGCACCGGGGCGGTGGCCTTGCTGCCGGCATCGTCGTGTTCGGCTTGCAGCGCAATGCCGAGCAGATCGGCGCTCCAGGCCAGATGGCGCAGACTCAGCCGGCGATCATCCAGCCGCCATTGACCCAGCATTTCGCCGCTTGCCGCATCAATGCGGACCAGCGAGGAATCCATGCGATCCAGATCGACCTTGGCGCGCCCGGTTTCCGGCCGCGTCGGCACGCCGCCGTTGGCAACGATCAAGGCGCCGGGTTGGCGGGCATCCCACAGCAGTTGATGCGGATCGATGCCGTGGGTCGGCCATTCGGCCCGCTTCTCCAGCGTTTTCGCATCCCGCACGCCAATCAGGCCGGCGCCGGTATCGAGATCGGTTTCGGCGATGTAAAGCGTGTTGCCGTCGCTCACCACATGTCCGGTAAACGCGCGACGCGGCTCGATCCAGCACCAGGCCAGCGGCTGGCCGGTTTGATCCCAGCGCAACAGCCAGTCGCCCGGCCGCCGCGCTATGGCCAGCAAGGTGCCGTCAGGCTCCTGATACAAGGCGTGGGCACGCGTCGGCACATCCAGCGCTGCCCTCACGCTCAGGCCCTCTGCCTCCGCTTGCAGAATGCCAACCTGATAACCGTGTTCGCCTTGCCAGGCGGCGGCGAGTCTCTGCCTTACCGCGCTGTTTTCGTTGCCGGCAGTGGCTCTCGCCAGTGCCGGAGAACAGGCCAGTGCGGCACAGGCGGTGAGGAAGGCGCGACGGTCGAGCATGTTCAACCTGGGTTCAATCGCCATCCGAGTCGGAGAAACCAATGCTTACCCCCAGCGCTGGCGCGACTTCGTTTTCCACCTGCCGCTTCAGCGCGGAAAGTTGCTTGGCGGCGGCCAGGATACGCGGCGTATCGGTCGTGGCCAGTCCTTGCAGGTCGGCATCCACCTGGCGGACGGCTTGCGCAAAGGCATCGGCAATCGCACTTTTGCCATGCTGACGCAGCACCGTTGCCAGGGAAACAGGACCGACGGCCAGACGCTGCAACGCGTCCCACTGCGCCACCCAGCTTGCCGCGCCGGCGCCGCTGGGCAGGCGCGGGAAGCCGGGCACTTCCTTGCCATTGCTGGTCATTGCCACCCGCGCCGGCATTTCCATATTCGACCAGCGCAACCGCTCCAGACCACCAAGCCACTGATTGACCCATTCGCTCAAGCCGGCTTCCTCATCCAGTTTGGGCGCGGGCGCGGCGTGCAACGCGGTAGCCTCGCGTGCAATCTCGGCGGCAACTTGCACCGCGTATCGACATTCGGCACTGGCCGGCTGCATCGGCTTCACCCAGAGCAGCCATTCCAGTGCCGGAAAACCCTTCGCCGGCGTGCCGATCAACTCCATGTCGGCGGCATTGGCAGGTGCGGATTTGACGGCTTTCTCGATCATTCGCGGCCGCGTCGGCGTGAAATCGATCTGGCGTTGCGAGCGCCGTTCCAGCACCGGGCCAAAGTTGACTGCGGACAAACGCTCCCAGGCGATCAGGCTGTTCAGCCAGTGCTGGCGTGCGTTTTGCAATGCCGGCTCGGCAGTAGCGGCGGATGCGGCGCAAAGGTTTTCGATCGCCGGTGTCAGTTGCGCGCTGGCGGTGACGAATTCGGCGGCACGCGGGACGGACCAGGCGCTGTGCAGATCGGCGCTCAGGTTGGCCGCGCCGGCCACGCTGGCGATGATGAACATGCCAACGCCCGCCAACCCGCGTAGGGTGCTCCGTGCGCACCATGGCGTTGAATCAGTGCGCATGACGCACCCTAGGAGCCTGTCGGACTTTGGAATCGTCGGCTGAAAATCGACCGCGCCGGCCCCTTTTTCGCCGGCTTCTTGCCCCATGGCATAACCATGCGGCGGCGAATCCGACAAAAAACGGACTCGGCGGGGCCGATTTTCGCTATCGACGACCAAAGTCCGACAGGCTCCTAGATTGCTGGATATCCGGCGCATCACAAAGACTCCACAAATTTCACCAGCGCCTCGCGCTCCGGCTGGCTCATCTTCAAAACGCGATCGCGGCTGGCTTCGGCTTCACCACCGTGCCAGAGCACGGCTTCCAGCACGCCACGGGCGCGGCCGTCGTGCAGCAGACGGTTGTGGCGATTGACGTCATGGATCAAACCGACACCCCACAACGCCGGCGTCTTCCACTGGCGGCCGTTGGCCTGTCCGTCCGGCCGACCATCGGCCAGCGCCTCGCCCATGTCATGCAACAACAGGTCGGTGTAGGGATGAATCGTTTGCCGGTTCAGCGCCGGGCTGCTGAATTGCGGATTGACGCTGGCTGTGGTGACGTAACTCGGACGATGACAGGTGCTGCATTGCGCCTCGGCAAACAATTTTTGCCCGTGTAAAACCTGCGCATCGTTCGGCGCACGGCGGGCAGGCGGCGCCAAGGTGGCCTGGTAGAACACCACGTCACCAAAAGTCTTGTCGTCAATTTCCGGTGCTTTTCCCTGCGCACCTCGTGGTGAAGCCAGGCAATCCTTCTGCGCAGCGGTACAGGCTTCGTCCGGAAAGACGCTGGAAGTGATGCCGATATCGCCGTTGAACGCGCCCGCTGTTTGATGCGCGATAGTCGCCACGTTGGCCTTCCAGCCGTAGCGACCGGGCAGCATCTTGCCGGCGGGAGCGTCCCAGACATGATTGATGACGCCTTTGATCGGGCCGTTCTCAGCGGCCTGCTGCCGCGCATTGGCGACGATGTCGGCGACATCGATCGCCTCCAGCAGGCCGACGCCGATGATCTGCGGCGCGATGCGCGGGCTGATCAGTACGTCTTTTTCCATCGGGCCATAGGCCAGATCGCTGAAACTGTAATGCGGTTGCTGCAAGGAATACGGCGTGCCATCGGCGAACACGCCTTTGCGCTCGCTGTAGGCAAGGTTGACCTTGCCTTCCGGTTTGACGCCTTGCACGGCGGCATTGTTGAACTGGTCGCCGTAGGTCGGTTCCGCAATCACACCACCCTGCGCACCCACGCCCGGCAGCGACAGCCGCATCAGCAGGCCGACCGCCTGTTCCTCGTCATGCGGCGGCGCGCCGCGACCGTCATTGACGTGGCAGCCGCCGCAGGAGCGCGCAATGAAATGCGGCCCCAGCCCGTCGCGCGCCTTGGTTGAAGCCGGCGCCTGCACCCAGTTGCGCTTGAAGAACGAGTTGCCGATGACGAAACGGGTTTGTTCGGCATCGGTCAGATTGGCGGCGGGAAACGAAAAGGCATTGCGGCCGGTGGCGAAGACGGTGGCGTCACCACCGACTTTCTCGCCGAGCGGATCGGTGGCGGCCTCGGCGAAGCTGGAAAGCAGGACGAGTGGGACAAGTATTTTCGGGTTCATGGATTTAGCTCTTGGCTGGCTATCAACAGGCTATTGGCTGGCTGAGGGTAGGGTGCGCCATGCGCACCGAGTTAAGCCGGTGCGCGCGGCGCAGGTTGATCAAGGCTGCACCAGCGTCAGCTTGGTGATGCCTACCGCATTCGCGGCGGCGACCAGATCCTTGCTCTGCTGCACCAGGCTGTTGACAGTGGCCTGGATGCGCTGACGGCCGGGTGCGTCTTTGGCGCCGACGATTTCGCGGTCGAACGGTGCCTGGATAGCGCTGGCTTTTGCCACCGAATTGGCGATCTGCACACTCGTGCGGCTTGCCAGCGCGGCGTCCTTGGCGGCCACCAGATCACGCGGCGACGGGCCTTGCAGGAGAGAGCCGTCGGCGCGTTTGAAGCGACCGAGCCAGACGTTTTCGATGCCGGTGGCGTTCAGCACGGCGTCGCGATGGGTGTTGTCGGAGAAGCAGGAATGTTCGTCTTCCTGATCCTGGCTGTTCAACGCCACTTCCAGCCTTTCGCCGGCCAATTCACCACGCGACAGCGAGCCCATGGCGACGAACATCTTGCGCAGCGCTTCGTTGCCTTCGGTCTCGAAACGGGCGCGGTAATTCAGTTTGCTGCCCGGACGCCAAGCCTTGACCAGCGTGGTCAGATCGTCGATCAGCAGTTCGGTGACCGTGCTGAGGTATTGGCGGCGGCGATCGGCGTTGTTTGGTAAACCCGGCGATTTTCCATCAACGAAATCGTTGAAATCGCGCTTGCCCGGACCGGTCTCACTCAAGTCCTGGCCCCAAAGCAGGAATTCGATGGCGTGATAGCCGGTGGCGATATTTTCTTCGCCGTCGCGCTCGTTCTGGCCGGCGACCGATTCCTTGGTGATGGCAAAGGAACGGTCGTTGATCAGGCCGGCGTTGTCATTGCCCACCACCTTATCGACGAAGGATTCGTCCATCGGCCAAGCATTCAGACGGCCTTCCGGTCCGTTGTCGTCATCGATCGGGCCGGCGTAGAAACGGAACGCTTCGGTGGTGCCGTAGAACTCGCGCGCGGCGCGCCAGGCTTGTTGCGCGGCTTGCTGGGTCGCCGCGTTTGGGCTGGCCAGGAAGGCGTTGATCGCGCTCTGCATCGCTTTGGCCGTGCTCAACGCGTCTTCATAATTGGCGTAGACCAGGCTGGCGTAATGTTTGACCACCGGGGTGGCTTCCATTTCAGCGGACAGCACCGGCTGGCTGATGAAGGTGGTGGCCATGGCGAGAATGAGGAGGTGCTTTTTCATGGGGAATCCTTGTTTCGAAAATAAAAACTCAGGCAGTCAAAATCAATTTGCCGGCGCTGGTGATACGCAACCAGTACTCGCGGCCCTGGTGCACGATGAGGACGACTTTGCCGCCCTGAAACAATTCGTGGCTTTGGTAAGTCGGCGGCGGTTTGCCGGCGCTGTCCTGCTGCTTGTTGTCGTTCATGTCTGGCTCTGGATATCGGCGCGGCCTTCGGCCAGACGGGTCAACGCGGCGGCGAAACCGGCGACGCCGGAATTGCGCGTCAGCACGCAAGGTTTGCCGTTCTGCTTGCAATGCTTCTTGAGTTGGTAGTACGCCAGATGACCGACGCAATCGGTCGGGCAGATCACCGCGTCGGAGGCATTGAGCAAGTCCGGCAACCGCGCCAGCGCTTCCTCCTTGCCGCCGTCGTGGTGAATCAAACGCACACCGAGACGATCCGCCAGCGCCCGGTATTGCGGCAGCAGCGGCGTGCGACCGCCAACGCAGAGCACGCAACGGCCGCGCAACGGGTTCGGGCAGGCAGCGCAATCGCCGTCGCAGGCCGCAACCGGCGGCACTTCCTGCGCAGACCAGAGTTGTTCCAGCGCATCGCGTTCGAGGCTGACCTCGTCGCGTTCCCGCGTCAGTCGCGCTTTATCGGCCCGCAACCCGCCAACCTTTTCTTCCAGCGCTTGAATCCGCATTTCGGCTTCTCGCGCCCGCGCCGCTTGCGTTTCGGCCAACATCAATTGGCGGCCGATGCCAATCATCGCCTGGCCGGATTCCAGCTCCCGCACACGTTTCAGCAAGGGCGCTAGCAGCGCCGACTGCGTTTGTTCGGCCTGCAACGCCTGACGCAGTTCGACCAGCTGTTCGGCCTGCGTGCGTTGCGCATCCTTTAAGCGCGTGGTTTCTTCGATCAACTCGCCGCGCTGCTTTTCCAACCATTGCAGCCTCCGCAAATCGGCGGCCTGACCGGCGCCGATTTGGTGCGACAGCATGTGCACATCGCCGTACACCACCCTGCGTGTTTCCGGACCGGCCGCCTTGTGCGTCAAAACCGCCCACATCGGCCCGGCCACATCGCCGCGCTCCAGACATTCCCGCCACAAGGCAAGCACGTCTGGATCGGTTTTGGCCTGATTGAAACGCTGGATGATGAGCGCGTATTTGCGCTCCAGCAGCTTGTGCATCGCCTCGGCAGCAGCGTTGCGCGAATAGGACAGCGAGACGGCCTCAAGATGCAGCTGGTACGGCTCGAAGTGGTTGCCGCTGAAACCATCCTTGCGGGCAATCTTTTTCAATTCGTCCAGATTCAGACAGGAGCCGATCACCGGGCAGTGATATTTCTCCTCCAGCTCCCACAGCTTACGCCGGCGTGCCTGTGGCGATTTCAACCCGGCCGGCGCTGTTTCCACCTCTGCGGGCGGCTGGCTGAGCGGATTTGACGCCGCAACCGCCACCCCCGCTTTGGCGAACAACCCCGCCAACAAACCTGGCGTTTCGCAACGATCACACATGGCCGGCTTCCAGATCACTTTCCAGATGTTCACACATGCGGTCGCACAGGCAGCGAGTCTCGCTGTCCAGGTCTGCCTGTTCGGACAGCACACCCAGCAATTGCGCGGCGTGATGCGCTGCAAGCTGGCAACCGGTCAGCGTATGGCGCATCAGGTGATCGAGCGCACCGGCAATTAGTACGGTGTTGTTGTCCATATGAATCTCCTGTCTATGGAAGAAACGAATCAGCTCAGAAACTGCCGGCAGATCAGTAAGCCAGCTTGGCGCGCAGACCCCACACGGCCAGGTCATCCGCCCCGGTACCCGATGGGTTGTCGATGAATTGCACGCTGGGTGTGAGTTGCAGACTGTCGTTGGCCCGCCAGGCATAGAACAGTTCGTAGATTTTTTCACTACCTGAAGCGGCATTTGCAATGCGGTATTCCGAACTGGTCGACAACGCGCCATAGGCAAGGCCGATGCGATCACCTTCCCGACCCCAGGCACCACCATCAATCTGCGCGCCCAGCGTGTAAGCGCTATCGAAACTCAGATTGCCCTTGGTCGAATCGCCATATCGAGCAAACAACGTGGCATGCGGAGCAACCTGCTGGTCGAGCGAAATGCCCCAGCCGGAGTGCTTTTCCTCGCCGCTGTTGATCTGATCTTCCGCCCGCCCGTTGTTCCAGGCATAGATCCGATACGCACCAGCCAGACCGGGCATGGTTTTGCCGGCATATTCCAGTTGCGCGATGGTCAGCGGTTTGGTGAAGGTATCCAGGTAATCCGCGCCGGCGCTTATGCTGGAGCTCGTGCCAAACACACCGACAGAAGCGGTAATGTTGTTGCCGCCGTTGATGTCGCTGACATAGGCGACGCGCAGACCCGGGCTGGCGCCATGCGTGCCGACGCCAATGTCGCCGCCAGCATCGAGCAGCGGGTTATGCACAAAGGCCAGATTCATGAAACCTTCCGATTCGTCGTCGGCGATGTTGTTGCCGTCAAAGAAACCGAACGGATCAATCTTGCCGGCGGTCAGTTCGACCCGGCCCAGATTGCCACTGTCGGCGCCGACCGGAATATCCAGTTGATACCAGGCCTGCATCAGCACCGGGCGAGCCTCAGGCATGAACACCGTGGCATTGGCGGTGGCGAAAGTCCCAGCCGGCGTGGCCGCGCCATCCAGCCCTTCGCCATCACCGGCGCGGAAATGGGCAAAAATCTTGCCGTCAGCCTGGCCGATCGAGCCGCCCGGCAGTTCAACTTCTACATCGGCGCGGGTGCTCAACTCGGTAGCGGAAACCGCACCACCCTTGGCGTGTTGCGCCACCATCAGCAAGCTGGCGCCAACGCTTACCCCGTCGAATTTAGCCAGCGGGTCCGGCTTCTTGGTCAAGGCCAACACTTCGTTTTCCACCTCATCCAGACGTGCGCCAACCGCTTCGGGCAGCTTGGCCGGTTCAGCCAGGCGACGTTCCAACTCGGCATTGCGGGCTTCCAAACGCGTCAATCGTTCCTGCAGGGCTTGCAGGAGCTGCGTCACATCGGCCGCCGCCGGCTGCATCAAATCGGTGGCCATTGCGGAACTGGCAGAAAGGCTGGCTACCAGGGCCAACACAGGCAGGGCGCGGGTCATGCGCATGAGACGACTCCAAATAAAGTGGACGTGGTTACTGGCTGGCTTGCAGGCACGAGAATATCGACCGTTTGCTGGCTGGCTGGAGTTACAAAACAGGCAATCAATTCATTCGACTCAACTTGCATTCCGTCTCAGGTACTTGCTGATTACCCTTTGGAATAGTGTTGTCTTGATGCATGGACGCATCTTATATGCGAGTCATTCTCAAATGCAAGCTGTTCTCATTAGCAACGTATGAATTTTTGGATTGCATTACGAATCGCAAACCTGAGCACCTGCTGTCATTCCGTAGTGGAAGCCGCTCGCATCACCTTGCGGTGTTTTCGTTCTCGCACAGACTCGGGCACACTTGCAGCCTTCTCGACATGCAATCTCCATCCGATGAAATTCAGCCCCGAATCCTTCCGCGCCTGGGAACACAAAAAGATCACCCTGCTCGGCATGTCCGGCGTCGGCAAGACCTACATTTCCAGCCTGCTGCGCCGCCACGACTGGTTTCATTTTTCCGGCGACTACCGCATCGGCACACGCTATCTCGACGAACCCATCCTCGACCTGATCAAGCAGCAGGCGATGCAGGTGCCCTTCCTGCGCGAGCTGCTACGCAACGACTGGATCGACATTCGCAACAACATCAAGATTCAGGATCTCGGTCCGGTACTCTCCTTCGTCGGCAAGCTGGGCGACCCGGACTTTGCCGGCTTGTCGTTGCCGGAATTCAGCCGTCGCCAGGCGATGTATCGCGAAGCTGAAATCGCCGCCATGAAGGACGTGCCGGAGTTCATCCGCAAGGCGCAGGAAATCTACGGCTACGATCATTTCGTCAACGATGTCGGCGGCAGCCTGTGCGAACTGGAAGACGACACAGTGATCGACCTGCTGGCCGAACACACGCTGATCCTGTACATCAAGGTGACCACCAAGGATGAAGAAAATACGCTGATCCGGCGCGCCCAATCCGACCCCAAACCGTTGTATTACCGACCCGCCTTTCTGGCCGAAAACCTTCCGGTTTACATGGCGGAAAAGGGCCTCGAATTTGTCGCCCAGGTCGAACCCAACGACTTCACCCGCTGGGTTTTCCCGCGTTTGTTCCATTCCCGCGTGCCGCGCTACGAAGCCATTGCCGGTCCGCATGGCTATACCGTCACCTCGCAGGAAGTAGCACAAGTGAAAAATCAGGATGATTTTCTCGCGCTGGTGGAAACCGCCATCGCCCGCACGCCCAACTGATCCACCCCGGAGAGAATAGCCATGCGCCAGAACCAATTCACCCATCACGCCATTTCCGTTCTCGGCTTCATCGAGTATCTCGGTCTGGCCGTCATCACCATCGCCACCATCATCGCCGGCGCGCATGAAGTCGGCACTATGATCAACGCGGGAACGGTGACCCTCGGCGATTTGCTGTTGATGTTCCTGTATCTGGAAATCCTCGCCATGGTCGGCCTTTACTTCCAGTCCGGGCGCCTGCCGGTGCGCTTCCCGATCTACATTGCCATCGTCGCGCTGGCCCGCTATCTGGTGCTGGACATGAAGAACCTGGACGAATACCGCATCATGGGCGTCACCGCCGCGATCCTGATGTTGACGCTGGCGGTGCTGGCGATTCGTTACGGACACATCCGTTTCTCTTATGGCGAGCATGAATAGCCCGTGAGCCACCGAAAAAAGCCCTGCATGCAGGGCTTTTTTTTCGTCCATAGCCAATCCAGTCATAATAATATGCAGCAGTCATTTCAAATATTGTTATACATATGACCAACTGGATAACACTGATTCTTGCCCTGCCGAGCGATAACGCGACTGCGCGTACCCGGCTTTGGCGCGCAATGAAAACCCTTGGCGCGGCTTCGTTGCGAGATGGCGTCTGGCTTCTGCCGGAACGACCCGAGTTGGCACCCGCGCTGTCGGCACAGGTTCGAGAGGCAAGTGAAGCCGGTGGTCAGGCCTGGTTGCTGCAGGTTACCGGGGTGGTCGAATACGAAGCGCAGTTTGTGGCGTTTTTCGACCGCAGCGCCGACTACGCCGGCCTCAATGCCGAACTGGCCGAATTGGCCGCTCAGACCGATGACGCGCTACTGCGACGCGGCTTGCGTCAGGCACGCAAACATCTGGATGGCGTGATCGGCATCGACTATTTCCCCAATCCGGAACGCGCCGAAACCGAACGCCGGTTGCATGGCATGGAAGCCGGATTGCGTCAGCGCCAGATGGCCAGCGAACCGGGTTTTGCCGAAGGGGAACCGGAACGCCTTGATCCTGACCTGTTCCAGAACCAACTCTGGGCAACCCGCCACAATCTCTGGGTCGACCGGCTGGCATCAGCCTGGCTGATCCGCCGTTTTATCGACCCGCATGCCCGCTTTGTCTGGCTGGCGCAGCCGCAGGAGTGTCCGCCCGACGCGCTGGGTTTCGATTACGACGGAGCACGTTTCAGTCACCTCGGTCGTCGCGTCACGTTCGAAACCCTACTGGCCAGTTTTGGCCTGGAAGGCGACACCGCCTTGAAACGGATCGGCGCGCTGGTGCACACGCTGGATGTCGGCGGCACGGCGCCGGAAGCCGCCGGTTTCGAGGCGATGCTGAAAGGCTTGAAAACCCGCATAGCCGAAGACGACACGTTGTTGATTGCAGGCGGGCAAATGCTGGATGACCTGTATGCGGCATTCAGCACAAATTGATTGGAGATGTAGATGACCGACGAACAACAACGCCCCGCCCAGCCCAGCTTCTGGGAAGCCTTCTTCTACTGGTTGAAACTCGGCTTCATCAGCTTTGGTGGTCCGGCCGGGCAGATTTCGATGATGCATCAGGAACTGGTGGAAAAACGCCGCTGGATTTCGGAGCGCCGCTTTCTGCACGCGCTCAACTACGCCATGGTGCTGCCCGGGGCGGAAGCGCAGCAACTCGCCATCTACATCGGCTGGCTGCTGCATCGCACCTGGGGCGGCCTCATCGCCGGCACGCTGTTCTTGCTGCCGTCGCTGTTCATCTTGTCGGCGCTGACCTACGTCTACCTGGCCTTCGGCGATCTGACCTTCGTGCAGGGCGTATTCGTCGGTATCAAACCAGCAGTGGTCGCCATCGTTTTGTTCGCCGCCTGGCGCATCGGCTCGCGCGCGCTGAAGAACAATCTGCTGTGGGGATTCGCAGCGGCGTCGTTCATCGCCATCTTCGCGCTGCACATTCCCTTCCCGATCATCGTGCTGACCGCCGGAGTACTCGGCTTCATCGGCAGCAGGATCGCGCCCGACAAGTTCACGCTCGGTGGCGGCCATGGCGCGTCGGACAAGGACTACGGCCCGGCGCTGATCGACGATGACACGCCGACGCCGGAGCACGCCAGATTCAAACTGTCGCGCTTGATCTGGATGACGCTTGTGTTCATCGCCGTCTGGGCGCTGGGAATCTGGGCGACGCTGGAGGTACCGGTACTTAAGGACATGGGCGAATTCTTCACCAAGGCGGCGCTGGTCACCTTCGGCGGCGCTTACGCAGTGTTGCCCTACGTCTATCAGGGCGGCGTCGAGCACTATCAGTGGCTGACCGGCCCGCAGATGATGGACGGTCTGGCACTGGGCGAAACCACGCCCGGCCCGTTGATCATGGTGGTGGCTTTCGTCGGATTCATCGGCGGCTGGAGCAAGGAAATCTTCGGCGCAGATTCCTTGCTGCTGGCCGGTTTCGCCGGCGCTTGCGTCGCCACCTTCTTCACTTTCCTGCCCGGCTACCTGTTCATCCTGGCCGGCGGCCCGCTGGTCGAATCCACCCACGGCGACCTGAAATTCACCGCTCCATTGACCGGTATCACTGCCGCTGTGGTCGGCGTCATCCTCAACCTGGCGCTGTTCTTCGGCTACCACGTCCTCTGGCCGCAAGGCTTCGATGGCGGCTTCGAGTGGTTCTACGCGCTGATGTCGATCGCCGCCTTCATCGCGCTGTGGAAATACAAGATCGATATCATGAAAGTCATTGGCGCCTGTGCGGCGGTTGGCTTGGCCTACACGCTGGCCTCCACGCTGACATAGAGCTGAAACACATCAACGACGAGGAAACCAAATGGACCACCACGACCCCGAATTCCTGCAACGCGCCGCCGAAGCCCGCAGCCGCATCACGCTGGCCCCGCCCGAACAAGTCGATGCACTGCGCGCGCATGGCGCGATCATCATCGATGTGCGTGAACCGGATGAACACGTCAAAGGCCATGTGCTGGGCGCAATCAATCTGCGTCTGGATGTCCTGACCGACATCATCCTTGCCGCCGTGCCGGATAAGGACGCCACCGTGATCTGCTATTGCAACGGCGGCAATCGCGGCGGCATTGGCGCGGATACCCTGCAAACACTGGGCTACCGCAAGGTGTTGTCAATTGCCGGCGGCTTCCGCGCCTACACCGCCAGCAAACTGACACGCAGCTTGCCGGCCAATGCGATCGATCCATCCACCGTCTATGTTCTTGATGTTCGACGCGAAGCGGATTACGCCGTGTCGAACGAGTCGCTGCCCGGCGCCCATTGGAAGAACCCGGAACAACTCGTCGACTGGACCGACAGCCTGCCGCAAGATCAAACCATCGTGCTGTACTGCGTGCGCGGTGGTGCGGTCTCCAACAGCGTCGTCGATGCCTTGCAAGCCAAGGGCCTGCAGGCACGCTACATCGATGGCGGCATCGAAGGCTGGAAAGCGGCGGGTGGAGAAGTGGTGGCCAAGTAATCCGGTTTCATTGCTGACCGTAAGGAGCCGAGTTGAGAAAATGGCCTGAATGGTATGTTTGACAGTTAAAGGTGGGTAAACAAAAAGGCCGCATTGCGGCCTTTTTGTTTGTTGATACAGCACGAACCTGAATCAGTGCATCGGCCGCTTCATGAAGTTCACCACCTTGGCATCGGAGGTCAGACCGCTCTGTCCCGCCTTCGTGCCGCATGCGCCGGCTGGTCCGCCGCCATCGCCGGTTTCCATGACGTAGCCTTCCGCTTCATGCAACAGATTGATGACATCGACGAAAAAGCGCTCTTTCACCATCGCCAGCGCGGTACGACCGCCATCGTTGGTTGCCTTCACTTCCGCGCCCGCTTTCAGCAGCACATCGCAAACCGCTGCTTCGCCACCGCCGGCGGCCAGCATCAGAGGAGTCAGGCCGTAATAAATGCGTGCGTTGACATCTCCGCCGGCATCAATCAAAGCTTGCACAACCTCGGCATAACCACAGTCCTTTTCATGGTTGTAGGCTGATTTGAAGATCGGCGTCCAGTCTCTGCCATCTTTTGCGTTGGCATCCGCGCCTGCGGCCAACAGCGCTTTCACGGTTTCCAGATGACCGTGATTGGCTGCCAGATGCAGAGCAGTGGCGCCGTCGGCGTCGGTCGCGTGGACATCGGCTCCAGCGGCCAGTAGTGCGGCCAGCTTGCTTGTATCGCCAGCCTCGGCGGCGGTTAACAGTTCGTTGGACATGCATTTTCTCCTGAGTTGAATACCCGACTATTGTAATCAACTATTAGCCGAGATGTCATCCCGACAAACAGCCGATGTGATTCATGCTCACCTGGACACCGGTTTTTTCAAACCGGCGAGCCCGCCTTGCAGCACACGGGCGTCGAAACCGCGTTGGCTAAGCAGGAAAGCCGCTGTACTGCTGCGGCTTCCGCTCTGGCAATACAGCAGATAAGTCTGATTGCGGTCAAGGCTGTTGGCTTTCAGACGCAACAGATAAAGCGGCAGATTGATACTGCCCTTCAGGCTGCCTTCGCCGAACTCGGATTCCAGACGGACATCAATCAACTGCGCCCCCTGTTTGATCAGCTCTGCGCCTTGGGCAAGACTGACGGTCTTCACCAGAGGTTGACGCAGCAACGAGTCGAAATCAGCCGCCGGCAAACGCATCAGTTCACCCGCCGTCAAGATGGTCACGCTGGCATTGCGTGGTTCGCCGGAGATCAGCGCCTCCTCGCCAAAACCTTGTCCGGCCTGCAGTTCAGCCAGAATTTTTTCCTTGTCGCCGACCTGGCGAGTAACGCGGGCGCAGCCGGAACGAATCAAATAATAGTAGTCGCCCACCTCACCCTGCTTGAGTATCCGTTGCCCCGCAACCACCGGCATAGCTTCAAAGCGGTTGAACAAAGTATGCAGATTACAGGGCGGCACTTTCGAAAATGCCGGATTGCTCAGCAAATCGAACATCCATTGCGGATCATCGCCCTCAAACTCGGTGACTTCGTATGCAGTCGCCTGATCACGGGCAATCAGGTGATCAAGCGCATCATCGGGAAATGCCACCAGCTTGCAGGGGGTCCGGGCGACACAGGTATAGGTGCGAGGTTTCAGACGTGAGAGCGGATGCCGGGCTGTATCTCCTCCGGCTTTGACACGCAGCGGCTGGCTGCCATCTTCAGAATCGAGCGCAACTTCGCCATCTAGCAGATAAAAACTGTGTATATCCGCCGTCCCTTTGCGAAAAAGTACTTGTTCGGGCGTCAGGCTGATCTCTGCGGCAAGATTCGCTGCCTGGTTCAATGCATCACCGGAAAGCTCCGACAGCGGGATCAATTGGGCCAGATTATTTGCATTCAACATCTCATTCCCCCTGTTCAGCCTAATCCGAGTTCTGGCCAGATCGCGTCAATGCGCCGCTTGATGTCTTCACTCATGACAATCGGCGTGCCCCATTCGCGCGTCGTTTCACCCGGCCATTTGTTGGTCGCATCGATTCCCATCTTGCTGCCCAGGCCGGAGACGGGGCTGGCGAAATCGAGGTAATCGATCGGTGTATTTTCCACCAGCAAGGTGTCGCGCGCGGGGTCAACGCGCGTGGTCAAAGCCCACATCACCTCGTTCCAGTCGCGCACATTCACGTCATCGTCGGTCACCAGAATGAACTTGGTGTACATGAACTGGCGCAGAAAACTCCAGACGCCGAACATCACGCGCTTGGCGTGGCCGGGATATTGCTTCTTCATGCTGACCACTGCCATGCGGTAGCTGCAACCTTCCGGCGGCAGATAGAAGTCGGTGATCTCGGGAAACTGCTTTTGCAGCAGCGGCACAAAGACCTCGTTCAACGCCACGCCAAGAATCGCAGGTTCATCCGGTGGCTTGCCGGTGTAAGTCGAGTGATAAATCGGATCGCGCCGCATCGTGATGCGCTCAACGGTGAACACCGGGAAATGGTCCTGCTCGTTGTAATAGCCGGTGTGATCGCCAAACGGCCCTTCCAGCGCGGTCTCGCCGGGATGAATCACACCTTCCAGCACGATTTCGGCCTTGGCCGGCACCTGCAGACTGGAACCCAGCGTTTTGGCCACTTCCGTCTTGGCGCCGCGCAACAAGCCGGCAAACTGGTATTCCGATAACGAATCCGGCACCGGCGTGACTGCGCCCAGTATCGTTGCCGGGTCGGCACCGATGGCGACAGCCACCGGGAACGGCTGTCCGGGAAAGGCGAGTTGGAAATCGCGCAGATCAAGCGCGCCGCCGCGATGCGCCAACCAGCGCATGATCAGCTTGTTGGGTCCAATCACTTGTTGCCGGTAGATGCCCAGGTTTTGGCGTGGTTTCGAGGTCGGCAAACCTTGCGGTCCTTGCGTTACCACCAGCCCCCAGGTCAACAACGGGCCGATATCACCCGGCCAGCAAGTCTGAATCGGCAAGCGCGACAGATCGACATCCTTGCCTTCCCAGACGATGTCCTGACACGCCGGCGAACGCACCACCGAAGGCGACATGTTGAGCACTTGCTTCAACACCGGCCATTTGTCCCAGGCATCCTTCAGGCCACGCGGCGGCTCGGGTTCCTTCAGAAAGGCCAGCAGCTTGCCGATCTCACGCAATCGCGCCGGGTCTTCCTCACCCATGCCGAGGGCAACACGCTTGACGGTACCGAACAGGTTGGCCAGTACAGGAATCGAATGTCCTTTCGGCTTCTCGAACAACAGCGCCGGACCGCCGGCACGCAGCACGCGGTCGCCTATTTCAGTCATTTCCAGATTCGGGTCCACCACCGCACGAATGCGCTTGAGTTCGCCGCGCGCCTCAAGTTGGGTGATGAAGTCGCGCAGATCAGCGTACCGCATGAGACTTGTTCCTTTTTTTTGATATTTGGCTATTGCTTATTGCTTATTGCTTATTGGCTTTGGGCTGACTGCTCTTGGGCACCAGCAACAAACTGGAACTTGCCATTTTTTTCCTTGAATTGCCCCATCATTTCCCCCAGATCAGCCGGTGCAGTTTCGAATTTCTGCACCCGACACGACTCGGTGCTGATCGCGAAATAACGTTTGCCGGTACGCAGAATGAAAATCGGCTCCGGATAGTCATCCGGCGCCTGGTAGAGCGGCAGAGCACCGTTACGCGGCACACCTTCGACACGGATGCCGTCATGGCAGTCCGGCAAACGGATTGCGATCACTTCCAACGCCACCGTATCAAGCCAGAACCAGGGCTGGTTGCGCACCAGAGAAATGGCGTGATCCTTCTCGGGAAACTGATAGGACGCCGTATCCTGCAAACACCCGGCCAGCGGCAAAACCAGCGCCAGCGGCAGCAGGCGAAGCAACTTAGGTAGATTCATGACGAAGCCCTTCCCGGAGCGGGGTGATGGGGAAAATCAAAGCGCCGAGTTTAACTTGCCGCCTGCCTGAAATGAAAAAGCGCAGCCCAAGCGCGGGAATATCCTGGTTTGCAGTCGCTTCTTGGTTTCAGCCGCGTCGGGTTTCCAATAAGCTGTTGTTTTGACCATCGCCTCTCTGCCATGTCGATCACCAACTCCGCTCCGCATGCCGTCCCCAACTCACTGATTCTCGCCACCGTTGATCATCTGTCACGATTTGCACCGTTCGACAACATGGATCGCGAGCATCTGGCCTGGATGGCCGAGCGCCTGAAACTGGGTTACTACAACAAGGGCGAGACCGTGCTATCGCCGGATAGTGGTGAAGTGGCGACTTTTTTCATCATCAAACAGGGCGAAATTCACGGCGAACAGGATGTGGTGCGTGCGCAGGACGACGCCGCCTGGCTGGAATTGCATGAAGGCGAATGCTTTCCACTCGGCGCCCTGCTTTCAAAACGGCCGGTGAACAGCACCTACAAGGCTGGCATCGACACCTTCTGTTACGAACTCGCGACCAGCGATTTTCACCAATTACTGCATAGAAGCGCCCACTTCCACGATTTCTGCACGCGTCGCCTGGCCAATCTGCTTGAGCAATCGAAGCAGGTGATTCAGGCGCAATACACCAAATCGTCATCCGAACAGCAATCCATGACCAGCCCGCTTTCCGCCATCGTGCGGCGCGCGCCCGTCAGCTGCACGCCGGAAACGCCGATGCGGCAGGTGCTGGAAACCATGAACAGCCTGGGCATCGGTTCGATGGTGGCGGTAGACCCGCAACAACGGCCGCTCGGCATCTTCACGCTGCATGATGTGTTGAGCCGGGTCACGTTGCCGAATCTGGATCTGAACACACCCTTCTCGGCGGTGATGAGCCCAGACCCGATCACCCTGCCGCCGCACGCGCTCGCCTATGAAGCGGCGCTGGTCATGGCCAGGCACGGTTTCCGCCATATTCTGGTGGAGGAGCAAGGCAAGCTGATCGGCCTGCTGTCGGAAAAGGATTTGTTCACGCTGCAACGCGTCGGCCTGCGCCAGTTGAGCGGCATCATCCGCAAAGCCGCCGATCTCGACACGCTGAAACATGCCGCCGAAGACATCCGCCAGTTAGCGCACAACATGCTGGCGCAGGGCATCACGGCGGAACAGCTGACCCAGATCATCTCGACGCTGAACGACCTGCTGACCACCCGCATCATTGAAATGGAACTGGAGGTGGATGCTGCCGCGCGCGCGGTCGAATTCTGCTGGCTGGCGCTGGGCTCGGAAGGCCGCCTGGAACAGACGCTGAATACCGACCAGGACAATGGCATTCTGTTCAGCGTACCGGAAGGACACGATGCCGAGGCGATCCGCGCCGTCATGCTGCCGTTCGCGAAACGCATCAACCTGGCCCTGGCCGAATGCGGTTTCCCGCTGTGCGGCGGTGAAGTCATGGCGTCCAACCCGAAGTGGTGTTTGTCACTGTCGGAGTGGAAAAACACCTTCGACAAATGGATTTACCACGGCGCGCCGATGGACCTGCTGCACTCCACCATTTTCTTCGACTTCCGGCCGATGTTCGGCGCCGCTCGCATGGCCGAGGAATTGCGCGCATGGCTGGCTGAAACCGCAGCCAAGAACACCCGTTTCCTGCACCAACTGGCTGTCAATGCCCTGCGCAACAAGCCGCCGCTCGGCATCGTGCGCGACTTTGTCACCAGCGACGGCATGATCGACCTGAAGATGAACGGCATCACCCCGTTTGTCGATGCGGCGCGTATCTTCAGCCTGGCGCACAGCGTCAGCGCCACCAACACGCTGCAACGCCTGCGTGATTTCGGCGAGAAGCTGCGTATGCCAACACAGGATATCGACGCCTATTGCGATGCCTTCCTTTACATCCAATTGCTCAGGTTGCGGCTGCATCACTCGCAATGCCAAGCCGGCGAGAAACTCACCAACAAGGTCGATCCGGATACGCTGAACGCGCTCGATAGCCGCATCCTGCGCGAAGCCTTCCGCCAGGCACGCAAGCTGCAAACCAAGCTGGCGCTGGATTACCAGGTCTGAGCATGCAACTGCTCAAATGGATTTTTGGCGCCAAACCTGAACTCAGCGACGCCCAGGCGCAAAAGTTGGCGCGCTGGCAAGCCTTGCCCGAGGTCGAACTCAGGTCGCCGATCGACGCCAGCCGCTATGTCGTGGTCGATGTTGAAACCAGCGGCCTCAATGTCAACAAGGATCGCCTGATCGCCATCGGCGCGGTCGCCGTGGTCAACGGCAAAATCGCGCTTCGCGACAGCCTGGAAATCGTCCTGCTGCAACAAAGGGTCAGCGACAAGCAAAACATCCTGATCCACGGCATCGGCGGCACCGCCCAATCGGAAGGCGTACCGCCGATCGACGCCCTGCTGACTTTTCTGGAATTCCTCGGACGCGATCCGCTGATTGCCTTCCATGTCGAATTCGACCAGACCATGATCGGCCGCGCGATCCGCGAATACCTCGGCTTCAAGCTGAAACACCCCTGGGCTGATCTCGCCTACGTCGCCCCCGCGCTATTCCCCGAACTGGCACGCCGCTGCCGCTCGCTGGATCACTGGATGACGCACTTCGGCATCGGCAACTATGCCCGCCACAGCGCCCTGGCCGATGCCGTCGCCACCGCCGAATTACTGCTCGCCCTGCGTCAGAAAATGGAAACCCGCATCCCCGTCAGCTTCCAGGGCCTGCGTGACATGGAACGTGAGCGCAGGCGGCTGACGCATCCGATCTGAAGTCAGTTGCGCCGGAATAAAAAAGCTCAATTCTTGTTAGGTTGGGATGACCAATGCGCAGCAGCCTCCGAGAGGACTTCCCCCTTTGAAAAGGGGGATTGAGGGGGATTTTGACGGCGGTGCCTTACGCGGATGTCCCATAACCCTGGAAACCTCAGTTGAGCACGGAATTTACTCCGAGAAGCCGCCTGGATACTGGCGAGAGGCCGATTTCCCCATTCACCTGTCGGGTGAGGTGAAAAACGTTGTAGGAGGCTCCGCTTGCGGGCCGATCCCTCAACGCTCGCGCCGCAAGCGGACGCTCCTACAAGGTGAACAACTGCCGGATTTAGGATACCCCCCTACCCCCTTTTCCAAAGGGGGAACTCTCCCATCACCACTTAACGCGAACTGAGCCATAAAAAAACCCCG
>CAMDHJ010000023.1 GCA_945897865.1 Tepidiphilus sp. J10 | reverse complement strand
GTTTTTCAGTCCCCCTGCAAGTAATTCTGCCTTGCCTCGTCAAGCCGAAGCATTACCTTCGCGCGGAGTTCCTCAGGAGCCAGCACCGTGCAGCCACCGCCGTACTTGAGGACATCCATGATCAGTTCGTCATCCTGCGCATAAGGAATTTCCAGGAGGTAACTGCCGTCAGCATCAAAGTGCGCGCGTTGATCGCGGTGCCAGGTTTCGCTGGCGGCCCAGCGTGCACTGGAAGGATGTAAACGTAGTGTGGCCCAGCGCACTTCCTTGCCTGACCAGATGCCATAACCGCTTTCCAGCAGATCATTCAATTCGGTGGCTTCTACCTCGATGGCTGGCTCAATCAGGATTTCCGCCGCTAGCAGATTGTCCAGGGCAAAGGTGCGGACTGCCTCACGGAGATGGCACCAAACCACCAGATACCAGACTTCACGGAAATGGATGAGACGTTGCGGTGAGACAGTGCGCTCCGAAATCTTGTGATTGAACCGACTGTCATGCGTTAGCCGTAGACGTCGACGCTGCAGCAACGCCTCGACGATGGTGTTGAAGTGACGCGGTGAGGTCGGTCGTTTGAAGCGGTGGTGGATAAAAACCCGCCGCTCAATCTCACGCATGGTGGATTCGGGCTGCTCCAGGATGGCGGCCAGACGCTCGCGGAACGCCCCGAAATGCGGCTGGAGCACGCCCGGTTCGATGTTTTCCAGCAGATGTTCGATGGTGAGCAGGGCGTGAATCTCGCCGGCGTTGAACCAGACGCCTGGCAATTCATAGCGTGGTCCGGCGTTGGTTGGCGTGGCGAGTCGGTATCCACGACATTCACGGTCCCATTCAATGGGCGCGTTGAAGTGGCTGCGCAGGTGTTCGAGATCGCGTTTGAAAGTGGCAATGGAGATGCCGATCTCTTCCAGAAAACGGTTCACCGGCACGCAGCGATTGGCTCTCAGGAGTTTGTCGATCTGGTAAAGGCGCTCGGTTTGATTCATTTGCGTGCCCCGGAATGACGTCATCTTACCGATGCGTATCTCCGAAACGAAGGCAACTTAGACGGGGCCATGCAAGGTCATTCCATGGCTCTGATGTCTCCGAGAGCGGTCATTCGTGAACGGCTGGGTATTGCCTTTAGAAATTGCCATCAGCCCGGGGTTTACCTGGAACAGGCATGATCTGGTGGCAGGCCGACGGCGGGCGGTTCACAGAACATCGCATCGACTTCGCCTTCAAGATACGCACGCACGATCTTCAGGCCATCCAGGCTGTCCAGCATCAATTCCAGTGGCCGAGCTTGCTCGAAGCGGGGATTCGGCCGACGCATCCATTCCTGGGCACGGATCGGGTCGCCGGCAAACAGCGAGTGCAGGGCTTTGTGGATCGCCATGATCAAACGCACCCGATCAAGCAGCCACAGATTATTTGCTAGCGCCTTGCCGTCCAGATAGGCATTGATGACAGCTTCTTCAACGTCAAGCAGAAGCGCTTGTTGCGCAAGAGGAATCGCCAGATTGCGGAAGGCGCGCAGCACAGCGCTGGTTTCCGCGTTGCGGCTGGCCGGGCTTTGCGGGTCGAGGTCATCCAGTTCCATGAAACCGGTGGCGCACAGCGTATAACCTTCGCTGCGCCGTTTTTTGCGCAAGCGATTCAGATTTTCCAGGCCATTGGCGTAGGTCGGCATCGGCTTGTGCTGTACTCGCCCTGCCCGCCCGTCACGTTTTCCGCCCGCCGTGACCAAGACCCAGCTTCCGAACAGGTCCGGACTGAGCACTGCGGTGAAGTAGGCTTCTTTTGACTGCCAATGCAGCGTAATGGGTTGATCCATACTGTTTGCGTTGTTTCATCCGGGTTGGGTTGCAGGGCTTGGCCGCGAAATAAAGCCGCCGCTGATGAAAAAATCAAACCCACGCGACTACCATACCGCGATGTTCCCTACCTTCTCAACCGAAAGCACACCATGACTGAAATCCGCGCCACCAACATCACCTGGCATGAAGGCCACGTTACCCGCCCAGACCGAGAAAAACTGCTCAACCAGCGCGGCGTCACCATCTGGTTCACCGGCCTCAGCGGCTCCGGCAAAAGCACCATCGCCTTCACGCTGGAGCATGCGCTGGTTGAACGCGGCCACCTGGCTTATGTACTCGACGGCGACAATGTGCGCCACGGCTTGAACAAGAATCTCGGCTTCAGCGCGATTGACCGAGAGGAGAACATCCGCCGCATTGGCGAAGTGGCACGACTGTTTGCCGATACCGGTGTGATTGCCTTGACCAGCTTCATCAGCCCATATCGCAAGGACCGCGACCTGGCACGCAAAATCCACCAGGACAGCGGTTTGCCGTTCATTGAAGTGATGGTTGAAGTGCCGATCGATGTCTGCGAAAGCCGCGATCCGAAAGGCCTCTACGTCAAAGCCCGCGCCGCGCTGGCCGCCGGCAAGGGCATCGGCTTCACCGGCATCGACGATCCCTACGAAGCGCCAGAGGCGCCGGAACTGGTGCTGCACAACGACCGCATCACGCCGCAGGAAGCCGCCGTTCAGGTAATCGAATACTTGGAAGCGAATGGCCTGTTGAACAAGTAAAGTGCAGCACTCTGCCAAACCAAATCAGGAGTTTGCCCATGAAAGCCCGTGCCGCCGTTGCCTGGGAACCGAAAAAGCCGCTGACCATCGAGGAAGTCGATGTCGAGGGCCCGCGTGAAGGCGAGGTGTTGCTGAAAGTGGTCGCCAGCGGCGTCTGTCATACCGATGCGTTCACCTTGTCCGGCGACGATCCGGAAGGCGCCTTTCCCTGCATCCTCGGCCATGAAGGCGGCTGCGTCGTGGTGGAATGCGGCCCCGGCGTGACAACGCTGAAACCGGGCGACCACGTCATCCCGCTGTACATCCCGGAATGCGGCCATTGCGAATACTGCGCGTCGCCGAAGACCAATCTGTGCCAGTCGATCGCCGCCACCGTCTGGACCGGCTACATGCCGGACGGCACTCGCCGCTTCTCCAAGAACGGCACGCCGATCTTCCACTACATGGGCTGTTCAACCTTCTCCGAATACACCGTGGTGCCGGAAATCGCGCTCGCCAAGATCAATTCGGCGGCGCCGCTGGACAAGGTCTGCCTGCTCGGTTGCGGCGTCACCACCGGTATCGGCGCAGTGCTCAACACGGCCAAGGTTGAACCGGGTTCGACCGTCGCGGTATTCGGCCTCGGCGGCATCGGCCTGTCCGTGGTGCAGGGTGCGGTAATGGCGAAGGCCGGGCGCATCCTGGCCATCGATCTGAATCCGGACAAGTTCGAAATGGCGAAGGCGCTCGGCGCCACCGACTTCATCAACCCGCGCGACGTGGGCGGCTCGATCTCGGAATACATCCGCGAAATGACCAACGGCGGCGTCGATTACTCGTTCGAGTGCATCGGCAATGTCAACGTGATGCGCGACGCGCTGGAATGCACGCACATGGGCTGGGGCGTTTCCACCGTCATCGGCGTTGCCGGCGCCGGCCAGGAAATCCGCACCCGACCGTTCAATCTGGTGGTCGGCCGCACCTGGAAAGGCACGGCGTTCGGCGGCGTCAAGGGCCGCACGCAGCTGCCCGGCTACGTTGAAAACTACATGGCCGGCAAGATCGAACTCGACAAACTGGTCACCCACACCATGCCGCTGGAAGACATCAACCACGCGTTCGACCTGATGCATGAAGGCAAGAGCATCCGTTCGGTGATCATTTTCTGAGGCCGGCCATGCAACGCATCGAACGCATCAAGGAATCCGGCGGCTGGCTGGAGCGCTGGCAGCACGCCTCGACCGCCTGCCACTGCGAGATGACCTTCTCGGTCTACCTGCCGCCACAGGCGGCTACAGCGAAGTTGCCGGTGCTGTACTGGCTGTCCGGCCTGACCTGCACCGACGACAACGTGCGGGTTAAAGCCGGCGCGCAACGCTATTGCGCCGAACTGGGCCTGATTCTGGTGATGCCCGACACCAGCCCGCGCGGCGACGCGGTGCCGGACGTGCCGGAACGCTACGATCTGGGCAAGGGTGCCGGGTTTTACGTCAACGCCACAGAAGCGCCGTGGGCGACGCATTACCACATGTACGACTACGTCACGCAGGAACTGCCGGCGCTGATCGAGGCCAATTTCCCGGCGATTCCCGGTCGCGCCAGCATCAGCGGCCACTCGATGGGCGGCCACGGCGCTTTGATCTGCGCGTTGAAGAATCCGGGCCGGTACCGCTCGGTTTCCGCCTTCGCACCGATCTGCAACCCGGTCATCGCACCCTGGGGCCAAGGCTGTTTTGCCACCTATCTGGGCGAAGACCGCAAAGCCTGGGACGCCTACGATGCCACCCGCCTGATCGAAGCCGGCGCGACGCTGCCGCCGGCGTTGATCGATCACGGCACCGGCGACGAATTCCTCACCGAACAACTGTTCCCGCAGAATCTGCAAGCTGCCTGCGCCGCGCACCGCCAACCCCTGACGCTGCGCATGCAACCGGACTACGACCACAGCTACCACTTCATTGCCAGCTTCATCGGCGAGCATCTGGCGTTTCACGCGCGGGCGCTGGCGGAGTAAGGCTTCAGACGATTGATCCGGCCAGGTTTATCCGGGTAACAGTAGGGTGCGCCATGCGCACCATTCCACGTGAAAGGGTGCGCATGGCGCACCCTACAGCACAACCGACAATTGCGGTTTTATCGGGCCGGATCAATAGTTTTCATTAGGCAAGGCCGGCAGCGCGATCTGATCCAGGAATCGCTCCCGTGCCGCCGCCAGCTCGGCGAGGCGGGTACGGGCTTGATCTGGTTCAGATGGCAACGTCTGCAGCACACGCGTGGATTCCGCAAAGAACGTCTCGAATGCCGCCAATACTGCGGCCTCATCCAGCTTGCGCGGGGTTTTGCGTGCCAGCTCGACAGGCGCATCCAGCGGCTTCAACACGGCGAAGCGCGGAATCATGCGCTGCACACCATCACTCGACGCGGTCAGCGGACCCGTCTTCACATATTCCTTGGCCTCGAATTCGAAACGGGCGCCAATCGCGAGCATCTGGAATTTCATTTGCGTAACCCCGCGAGAAAGATATCAAGCAGCGCCCCGGCCTGCTCCGCCAGCGAGTAGCTGTCCGGTTCCATGCTCCAGTTGACGATGAGTCCGTCGACGTAGGAAAACAGGCCGATGGCGGCGCGTTTGACATCGGTTCCGGATGGTATCTGGCCGCATTCGATGGCGAGCTGCAAATTACGTTCGATGATCGCTTTCGCACCTTGCCGGCATTCCTTGCGCCGCAGCATGGTCGGCGCCAGATCATCGACAAACTCGCATTTGAAATTGAGGATTTCGAACACGCGTCGGCAACGTTGATCCTCTTCTGCCTGTCGTAGCACTTCAAGACAACCTTCCCGTAACTTGGCAAGTGGATCATCCAAATCTGGCGCGGCGACACTGGCGAACAGGGTTTCCAGCGGCAACGTGGCACGATCACACATAGCGACGAACAGATCAGCCTTGTTCTCGAAATGCCAGTAGATTGCGCCGCGAGTAACCCCGGCTGCGCTGGCGATGTCGGCCAATGTAGTGCGTGAAACACCCTTTTCGCGAAACACGACTTCTGCCGTATCCAGCAATTGGGTGCGGGTTGCCTGGGCTTCTTCCTTGGTGCGTCGGGCCATAAATTGCGAGTTCCAGTCGGGTTGATCTGGCGTTGTTGCAGTGCAGAATAAATCGTCACTTTTCAACGTTTACATACATCCACGTATGTATCTAAAATCACCGCACTTCGTCAAGCCCATTTCCGTCAGGAGTCCACGTGAACCGCGCTATCCACTCTTTTTTTGTCATGCTGCCTCTCGCCGCGTTGTTGTCACTTACCGCCTGCAAACCGCAATCCGAGGCGCCCGGGGGTGGCCAAAGCGGCGGCCCCGGTGGCGGCATGCCGCCACCGGAAGTGGAAGTGATGACTGTCGAGCCGCGCAATCTGCCGCGCACAGTGGAAGCACCCGGCCGTCTGCAGGCGGTGCGCACGGCGGAAGTGCGAGCGCGGGTGGAAGGCATTCTGGAACAGCGCACCTATACCGAAGGCAGTGAGGTGAAGGCCGGCGCGGTGTTGTTCCGAATCGACTCACGCACACTGGCGGCGAATGTCGAATCCGCCAAAGCAACCTTGGCACGCAACCAGGCGCAAAAATTGATTGCCGGGCAGAACCTGGACCGGATGCAGGCGCTGGTGGTCAGCAATGCGGTCAGCAAACAGGAATTCGATCAGGCCATGGCCGCCAAGGCGCAGGCCAATGCCGATGTGGCGGCGGCGCAGGCAGCGTTGTCGCGGGCTGAAATCGATCTGGGTTATGCCACGGTGAAGGCGCCGATCTCCGGTCGCATTGGCCGTGCGCTGGTAACCGAGGGCGCGCTGGTCGGCAAGAGTGAGGCGACGCCGCTGGCCAGCATTGAGCAATACGATCCGATCTGGGTGAACTTCTCGCAGTCGAGCGCCGATTTCCTGAATCTGCGCGAGACCCTGCGCTCCGGAAAAGCCAGAACCAGCCAGGCGCCGGTGATGCTGGTGCTGGAGAATGGCCGCGAATACGCGAAGCCGGGCAAATTGCTGTTCAACGATCTGGCGATCGATCCCGCCACCGGCTCGGTTGGCCTGCGCGCCGAATTCCCCAACCCGGACCGCAGCCTTCTGCCCGGCCAGTTCGTCACCGTTCGCCTGCCGGTAGCGCTGGCGGAGAACGTCATCGTGGTGCCACAACGCGCGGTGCAGACTTCGCCGCAAGGCCAGGCCGTTCTGCTGGTCGGCGCTGACGGCACGGTCATCGCGCAACCGGTGAAGACCGGCGGTTTGTCGGGTGCGGGCTGGATCATTGCCGAAGGTCTCAAAGGCGGCGAAAAAGTCATCATCAACGGCGTCCAGAAGACACGCCCGGGATCGCCGGTGTCAGCGATCGAAGCGGCCTCAGCAGCACCCACGGCTGCCGCGAAGTAGGAGCCAGACATGCTGCCCCGCTTTTTCATCGACCGGCCGATCTTTGCCTGGGTCATTGCGCTGTCCATCCTGCTGGCCGGTTTTCTGGTGATGCCGAAACTGCCGATTTCGCAATACCCTGAAGTCGCTCCTCCCGCTTTGTCGATCACCGCCGTCTATCCTGGCGCCAGCGCGCAGGTAGTAGAAGATTCAGTCACCACGCTGATCGAACAGGAAATGAACGGGTTGGAGCACCTGCTCTACCTCGAATCGAACAGCGATGCTTCCGGCGTGCTGACGCTGACCCTGACCTTCGAGTCTGGCACCAACCTCGATATTGCCTCGGTGGAAGCACAGAACCGGGTCAAACGGGTTGAGGCAAGGTTGCCGGAGGAAGTCCGCCGCCAGGGCATCACGGTGGCCAAGTCGCGGCGAAATTTCCTGATGTTCCTGACCATTTACTCGCCCGATCAGAGCCGCAATGCGATCGATCTGGGCAGCTTCACCACCGCCAATGTGCTTGAAAACCTGCGCCGCGTGCCGGGCGTCGGTGAGGCGACGCTGTTCGGCACCGAATACGCCATGCGCATCTGGCTCGATCCGTTGAAACTGGCCAGTTTCAACATGACACCAGCCGAAGCGCTGAAAGCGGTGCAGGCGCAGAACGTGCAACTCGCCACCGGCGAACTCGGTCAATTGCCGGCCATGCGCGGCCAGGAACTGGCGGCCACCGTGATTACCCAGGGCCGGCTTTCGACGCCGGAACAGTTCGGCAACATCCTGTTGCGCACCGCTTCCACCGGCGCCGCGGTGCATTTGAGGGATGTCGCCCGCATCGAACTCGGGGCACAGGATTACAGCGTGCAGGCACGCTTGAACGGCAGTCCGACAGCGGCGGTCGGCATCAAGCTGGCACCGGAAGGCAATGCGCTGGAAACCGCTGCGGCGGTGAAGGCGCGAATGACCGAGTTGGCAAAATTCTTCCCCGAAGGCGTCAGTTGGGACGTGCCGTACGACACCTCTCGTTTCGTTGAAATCTCGATCCGCGAAGTGGTCTACACGCTGGCCGAAGCTTTCCTGCTGGTGTTCCTGGTGATGTGGCTATTTTTGCAAAGCCTGCGCGCGGCGATCATCCCGACCATCGTGGTGCCGATCTCGCTGGTCGGCACGCTGGTCGGCCTCTATCTGCTCGGCTATTCGATCAATGTGCTGACGTTGTTCGCGATGGTGCTGGCAATCGGCATCGTCGTCGATGACGCCATCGTGGTGGTGGAGAACGTCGAACGCATCATGACCAAGGAAGGCCTGGCGGCGCGCGAGGCGACTTCGAAAGCGATGGGCCAGATTTTCGGGGCGATTGTCGGCATTACCGTTGTGCTGTCGGCGGTATTCATTCCGATGGCCTTTTTCAGCGGCTCGGTCGGCGCCATCTACCGCCAGTTCGCGGTGACCTTGGTAATGACTATGGGTTTCTCGGCGCTGCTCGCCATCACGTTGACGCCGGCGCTGTGCGCGACACTGTTCAACGGCATGACGCGTGAACAAATGGAGCACCACACCGGTTTCTTCGGCTGGTTCACCCGCTTCTTCAATGGCACGACCAACCGCTACATGACCGGCGTCGGCGGTTTCATGAAGCGCCCGCTGCGCGCGATGATCCTGTTCCTTGCCATCGCCGGCGCCGCTTTTCTGCTGCTGGCTCGCATGCCAACCGGCTTCCTGCCGGACGAGGACCAGGGTTATCTGATCAGCATCGTGCAACTGCCATCGGGCGCGACACAGGAACGTACGGTGGAAGTACTGTCCGGCATGGAACAGTACTTCCTGAAACAACCGGAAGTCGCCAAGGTGGTCGGTGTTGCCGGCTTCTCGTTCTTCGGCAAGGGCCAGGACGCGGCAATCGCCTTCGTTCGACTGAAAGATTGGGACGAACGCACCGCCGCCAACGACCATGCGCTGAAGGTGGTGCAACGCGCCAACATGGCCTTGTTCAGCATCAAGCAGGCGATGATCTTCGCGCTGAATCCGCCGCCGATTCCGGAACTGGCGGCGGTCGGGGGCTTCGATTTCCGCTTGCAGGATCGCGGTGGCCTCGGCCGCGAGAAATTGATGGAAGCGCGCAACATGGTGCTCGGCATGGCATCGCAAGATGCGCGCCTGGCCGGCGTGCGGCCGGAAGGCAAGGAGCCGGCGACGCAATTGCTGCTCGATATCGACCGCCTGAAAGCCAGCAGCCTCGGCATCGATCTGGGCGAACTCAACCAGACCCTGGCGGTGGCACTCGGCTCGGCTTACGTCAACGATTTCATCCGCGAAGGCCGCGTGCTGCGAGTAATGTTGCAGAACGATCCCGGTTCCCGCGCCACGCCGGAAGGCTTGCTCAGCCTGCGCGTGCGCACATCGAAAGGCGGTATGGTGCCGTTGTCGGAAATCGCCACGCCGCGCTGGGTAGTGGGTCAACCCAAGCTGGATCGCTACAACGGCGTGCCGGCGATGAAGATTGCCGGCTCACCGGCCCCCGGCAGCAGTACCGGCGAGGCGATGCAGGCGATGGAAGAGATCGCCGCCAAGCTGCCGCCCGGCATCGGTTTCGAATGGTCTGGCACGTCGTATGAAGAACGCCTGTCCGGCTCGCAGGCGCCTATTCTGTTCGCGCTGTCGATCATCGTCGTGTTCATGTGCCTGGCCGCGTTGTACGAATCCTGGACGGTGCCGCTGGCGGTGCTGTTGATCGTGCCGATGGGTGTTTTCGGCGCCGTGCTGGCGGTGACCCTGCGCGAGCTGCCGAACGACGTCTACTTCAAGGTCGGCCTGATCGCGATCATCGGCCTGTCAGCAAAGAACGCGATTCTGATCGTCGAATTCGCGCGCCAGCTGGAAGCCCAGGGCAAAAGCACCCTGGAAGCGGTCACCGAAGCCTGCAAGCTGCGCTTCCGGCCGATCATCATGACTTCCATCGCCTTCATCTTCGGCGTGCTGCCCCTGGCCATTTCCAGTGGTGCCGGTGCCGCCAGCCGGCAGGCCATCGGCACCGGCGTCATGGGCGGCATGATCGCCGCCACGGTGCTGGCAGTATTCATCGTGCCGGTGCTTTACCTCCTCGTGCGTCGGGTATTCCCCGGCCCGATTCGTTATCACGGCGCCGCCGTGCATGGAGACGACCATGCGTAACAGTCTGATTCTCATATCTTTATTGGCGCTGTCAGGCTGCGTGACGCTGCCGCCGATGAAGCAGATCAAACCCGATCTTCCGACGGCCTGGCCGACCGAGACGGGCCAGGTTGCAGATAACGTGGCCGCCGACTGGTGGAAGGCCTACAACGACCCGGCGCTGGATGCCTTGATGGCAGAAGCGCTGGCGCATAACCGTGATCTGGCCTTGGCTGCGGCACGGATCGAGGAAGTACGCGCCAACTTGGGCCTGGCCGAAGCCGATCGTTATCCGGAAGTCGGGATTGATGGCAATGTCGGACGCTCGCGTGTCACCGGAAAGGGCAACTTGCCTGTCGGGTCCGAGCTCATCAACAACAACTTCAAACTCAATCTGCAAGCCGCCTGGGAAATCGATCTCTGGGGCCGCTACCGGGAAGCTAGCGCAGCTGCGCGCGCTGATCTGCTGGCGACAGAGTTCGCGCGTCACGGCATTCAATCCAGCCTGACCAGCGCGGTGGCGCAAAGTTACTTTGGCCTGGCCGCGCTCGACGCCAACCTCAAGTTGGCACAAGAGACGCTGGCCAACCGGCGCGAAGCGGTGAAACTTCAGCGCTTGCGTTTTGAAGGCGGCGTCTCGTCTGAATTGGTCTTGCGTCAAACCGAAGCCGAAGCGGCCAGCATCGAAGTCAGCCTGGCTCAACTCGCGCAACAGGTGAGACAGCAGGAACTGGCACTGGCAGTGCTGTTGGGCCGTGATCCGCGCACACTGATACAGGCTTCCGTCACGCGCGGCGCCAGCCTGTTCCAGCTTGCCTTGCCACCCGCCATTCCCGCCGGATTGCCGTCGGATCTGCTGTTGCGCCGCCCCGACCTGCGTCAAGCGGAACAGAAACTGCTGATTAGCCAGGCACGCATTCGTGAAGCTGGCGCGGCGATCTATCCAAATCTGTCGCTGACTGCCAATCTGGGCTCCGAAAGCAAAGCACTGTCGGATCTGTTTTCCGGCCCGGCCAGCATCTGGGGCCTGGCGGCAGGTATCAGCCAGACGATTTTCAATGCCGGTCGCACCGAAGCTGCGGTCAAAGCAGCCGGCGCCCGTCAGGATCAGGCCTTGATTGCCTATGAACAGTCCGTTCAGGTCGCCTTCAAGGAAGTCTTTGACGCCTTGGTCTCACATCGACAAGCACGCGAAACCAGCCTTGCCGAAGCGGTTCGAACCAAAGCACTCAAACGTGCTACCGAACTGGCTGAGCTTCGATTTAAAAATGGCGTTTCCAATTACCTGGAAGTCCTGGATGCTCGACGCACCCTGTTTCAGACCGAGCAAGGCAGCATCGAAGCCAGGCTGTTGCAACTCGTAGCGACAGCGAATTTGTTCAAGGCGATGGGTGGCGGCTGGGGAACCGAGGCCGAATCAAGGACAGTCCTGAAAGCTGGCGACAACACGGAAAAACTGGCAGCCACCCAGTGAACAGTTGTGTGTCTCTTGGTATGCGCAGGCATCTGAATGGCCTGACGCCTGCCTTGAGCGACATCGCTACAGTCGGACTGTAGGTGCAAATTTATTCGCATAATCAACCGCTTGCGTGCGAATGAATTCGCACCTACATCAGTAACGCAACCGACCAACTGAGGTTTCCAGGTTCAAGCTTAATCTGAAACCAAAGCCGCATTGCCTTGAGCAAAACGCTCGGTCAAGCGTGCGCGGGTTATGGTGATTGCGTCCAGACCCTGATCATTGCCAAAAAGATACATACCACCGGCGGGACTCACCCAGTTGAGGCTCAACGTGCGGGCGTTAACACCCTGCCGAAAATGCACTCGATCACCAATTTTCAGTTCCGGCAATGGCATTGCCGCCCCCAAAGCGGGCGGAGCAGCAAACTCAATCGTTTCTCTCCGTGGAGGATTGAGTTGGGACAAATCGGAGTTGACATCCATCCGCGACGCCTGGGCAATATGAGTAATCCCCTTTTCCGGCACATTGCCACAACGCAGACCCGCGCGAGCAACTGCCGCATGCATCATCGCGAGGCGCGAAAACAAGGCATCACGCTCAAGACTGGCAATCATCAAGGCGGCACAACCTTCATGCAGGCGAGCAAGCAAGGTAGGCAGCATTTGCAACAGTTGCTGGGTTTCATCGCGAGAACCTTTTGGCGCCAGGCTCCACAACAAAGCATTGACTGCATCCCAACCTGCGATCCAGTCGGGATGTTGATTGCCCTTGACCATAAAGATACCCGCCAGCAAACGCGACCAATGGTGATGCAAAAAACCAAGTATTTCTTCTGGCGCATCATGTTCGAGCAAATAACGGTCCATCTCCGCCTGAATACGCTGCAAAACCATCTGTTCGTTGAGCTGGGACATTAACTTCAGTGGGCGTTCAAATTTCTTTGTGATAACGACAAAACCAACATTTTCTTTAGCCTCAAGTACTTGCCGCTTTGAGCCGATAAACAAAACTGTTACCCTCCGCAAGCTTTCAAGGGAGTCTCCCAGCTATGAACACACCAAATCTGCTTAAAAAACGGATTTTCCTGGCGCTGGCCACATTACCATTTCTCGGCGTAGTTGCCGCATTCGGCATTGCCCCGGACACAGCAACCGAAACCATCGCGCATGAAACAGTCGTTGAAACACTTGCCGTCCCGGAAGTGGAAGTGAGCGACAGCGGTGTTTTCGATTTCTGGCGTGAGGAGCGAATTGGTCGCGGTGAAACCCTGCCCAATCTGCTGCAAAGACTGGGAGTCAATGCTGAAGATCGACAAGAGTTTATCGCTGCCGCACGTCAATCAGGCTTGATCAGCGGGCTGACTCCAGGCAGAAGCGTTTTGGCCAGAGTCAGTTCCAGCGGCCGCCTGATATTGCTGCGTTATCTGGCAACTGACACCAATCTGGTCAACGCCTCGCGAAGTAATGACAGCTTCCAGTTCTCGGAACAGGCGATTCAAGCCGAGATGCGACCAGTCATGCGTTCAGGAAATATCCAGAACTCTCTGTTCGGCGCTATGGACGCGGCAGATGTGCCGGACCGGATTGCCACCGAATTGGCTGACGCGTTTTCCGGCGATATCGACTTCCACAAGGATTTACGCCGAGACGACCATTTTTCTGTCGTGTACGAAGCGTTTTACTTCGATGGCAGACTGATCCGTACCGGCCGTTTGTTGGCGGCGGAATTCACCAACCAGAATCAAACTTATCAGGCAATTTACTTCAAAGACCCGCAAGGTCGCGATGGCTATTACAACGCCGAAGGTATCAGCCTGAAAAAAGCCTTCTTGAAGTCACCCATGCCGTTCGACCGCATTTCCTCGGGTTTCACATCAGGACGACTACATCCAGTTCTGAAGATCTGGCGTGCCCACAAAGGAATCGATTACGCCGCCCCCACCGGAACACCGGTGCGCGCAGTAGCTGATTCGATCGTCAGCTTTGTCGGCAGGCAAGGTGGTTACGGCAATCTGGTGGTACTCAAACACCAGCCACCTTACAGCACGGCTTATGGTCACCTTTCCCGCTTCGGCAAAGGCATCAAACGTGGCAGCAAAATCAGCCAGGGTCAGTTGATCGGCTATGTCGGCTCAACCGGACTGGCCAGCGGTCCACATCTGCACTATGAATTCCGGATCAATGACGTACAGAGAAATCCTTTGGCGATGAAGCTGCCGACCGCCTATCCACTGGATAGACGTTACAAGGCCGAGTTCATGATGCATGCCCAACCGCTCAGTGCCAGGCTCAATCTCTTGCGTGACACCAATCTGTCAAAGTTGGATTGATCAGGGTTGGGCATTCTGCTGCCCCCTGAAAAGTCGGAACCAGCTGGACTAAACAGCAAAGTGGATTCAGAGACTACAGAACGTCAGTTCAAAAGCCACATCCTGCTCACAAGGACGTGGCTTCTGAGCGGTATCCGGACTCAGCAAGCGGATGTTCAACGCATACTTGTTGGCACTGACTTCAGGTGCGCAGGGCGCATCCAGAGCCACGCGCAGTAAATGTGCAGTTCGCCCACCCAGCATGAGTTGGAACATTCCCTGCACAGCGTTGTGCTGACTGACATGACCACTGTCTCGCAAAATCCGTAGTACGACATCCACTGCTGTCTTTAGAGGCAACAACGGACCCAACCATTCCATCAAGTCGTCAAACCGCGATGAGGCCGACTGGCTCAGCCAGTAATGGTAAACCGGCAGATCAAAACTACACGCGCCTCCCGGAATACCGGCCCGACCCTTGATACCCGCCAGCCACTCGTTATCCCTGACATGCTGTCCAATCTTGCCGGTCATGGCATGAACTTCGGCCAGAGCCGCAGTAATACTTTTCAAAATTGCATGTAGCCGGATGGAATCGACAGCGGGGTTGGCGCGCAACGACTCAAGACTTGTTTTTTGTCGATCGAGCTCTTGAATCAGCTCGCTTTTCATCTCGGACCGAGTCGTCACATCGACGATCTCGAAGATACCAAGCAAGGCCGCATGATGGGAACGTGCGTCATCCGCCCGGATAAAAAACAGGGCCTTGTCAAACAGGTCTTCCAACCGCAACCAGGTACGGATGCGTTCGCTTAAAGGAAATTCGTAGACAGTCACCAAGGCAATCCGACGAGTAGGATGAGAAATTCAGCGCAAGAGCTTGAATAAGCAGTGATTTTGCAGGATTGGCCCGGTTTAATGCAATGTATTGTTTCAACGCATGCGAGAAGACGCTGCAGCATGTTTCAAATACTGCAGATGCAATCGTTGAATTTGATGATCCAGCTGACTGTAGCTCCCCCGGTTTTCGATCAGATCATCTGCAATTTGAATGCGGGATGCCTGATTTGCCTGGGCAGCAACAATAGATTTGGCCTGCTCAAGGCTTAGTCCCGAGCGCGAAGCAATGCGTGCCAGTTGTTGAGATTCATCGCAATCAACCACAGCGATGCGATTCAGCAAGTGCTGATAGGAGGCGAGGTTTTCCACCAACAACGGCACAACCAACAGGGCATAGGGCGCGATAACCGCCCGCAGCCTGAGCGCGGACTCAGCCCGAATCATCGGATGCAGAATGGCTTCAAGTTTTCGCCGTGCCGCTGGATCGATAAACACTCGACTGCGCATCGCCACCCTATCCATCGCACCGGTGCTGTTTGCCATCTCAATACCGAAGCATGCAATGATCTCTGGCATCGCACGCCCATCAGAACCGGTCAATTCATGCGCAATGACATCGGTATCGATGACTGCTGCCCCCAATTGCGCAAAGCAGTCGGCTACTGTGCTCTTGCCGCTGCCGATCCCACCTGTCAGGCCGACACAAAAGACCTGGGACGTCATCCCAACCAAAGTTGCAACAGGGTTTCGCCCCAGAACAGGGCAACCAGCCCGCCAATCGCAAGCCAGGGCCCGAAAGGCATTGGCTTGGCGCGATCTCGGCCAGCGAAAACAATCATCCCAATTCCAATGAGTGCCCCCGCAAAACTGGCTGCCAATACGATGGGCAGGATCATTTTCCAGCCAAACCAAGCTCCGAGCGCGGCCAACAACTTGAAATCGCCAAATCCCATACCTTCCTTGCCGGTCAGAATTTTGAACAGGTGATAGACCGACCAGAGTGAAAGATAGCCAGCAACAGCGCCAATCACCGCCTCATCAAGCGGGCAGAAAACTCCGTTCAAATTGACCAGCAAACCAACCCAAAGCAATGGCAAGGTAATACTGTCTGGCAACAGCTGGGTGTCCAGATCAATGAAACTCAGAGCAATCAGACTGGCCAGCAAGCCCCAAATCAGTACCGTTTGCATGCCGACCCCCCAACGCCATGCGGCATACCCGAACAGCGCACCGGTCAGGACTTCCACCAACGGATAGCGAATTGATATTGGCGTGTCACATTCGGAACAGCGACCACGTAATAGAAGCCAACTCAGCACGGGAATATTTTCAAACCACGCGATCGGATGTTTGCAAGATGGACAGGCTGAGCGAGGAATGACCAGGTTGTAAGGCGGCTCTGCCTCAAGCGTATTGCCATTCATCCAGGCACATTGCTCTCGCCAATCACGCTGCATCATGTGCGGCAAGCGATGGATCACCACATTGAGAAAGCTTCCCAGCAGCAAGCCAAGCAGAATTGCCAGCCCAACAAAAACTCCAGGCTGCGCGGCAAGCAGCTGGAGCAAGGGAGAATCTGGAAATATCACAGCAAGATCAGAAATCAGACCACCGATCCCATCTTGAAGATGGGTAGATACATGGCTATCACGATGCCACCGATCAATGTACCCAGAATCACCATGATGAACGGTTCCATCAGACTGGAAATGCCGGCGACAGCGTCATCCACTTCACGTTCGTAGTAATCCGCCACTTTCGAAAGCATGGAATCAAGCGCACCCGACTCTTCGCCAATGGACACCATCTGAATCAGCATATTGGGAAACACGCCGGCGCTCTGAAGACATACCGCCAGACTGGAACCGGTGGAAACCTGGGTTTTGATCTTCATGGTGGCTTCCATGAAGACATTGTTGCCCGCCGCACCGGCAACCGAATCCAACGCCTCAACCATCGGCACACCGGCTGAGAACATTGAGGAGAAGGTTCGCGCCCAGCGAGAAACCGTCGCCTTTTCAATCAATGGCCCAAACACCGGGACTTTCAAAATGACCACATCCATCTTGTTACGAAAGGCAGGTGACTGTTTCCAGGCGCGCAAAACGAGAAAAACCGTCAGGCCAATACTACCGAAAATCAGATACCAGTAATTCACGAAGGCATCCGAGATCCCCATCACCAACATGGTCAGCGCAGGCAGATCGGCACCGGATTTTCCGTAGAGATCCTTGAACGCAGGGATCACGAACAACATGATGCCGGCGGTAATGATAAAAGCCACAGTCAACACGATTGCCGGATAAAACAAGGCTGATTTGATCTTGCCCTGAATAGCCAGCATTTTTTCCTGATAGGACGCGATGCGATCCAGTACGGTATCCAGAATACCGGCCTGTTCGCCGGCATAGACCAGGTTGCAATACAGACCGTCGAAGTATTTCGGGTACTTACGGAAGGCAACGCTCATGCTGGAGCCGGTTTCAACGTCACTTTTGATATCACCCAATAGACGTTGCAACGCTGGGTTGGAATGGCTACGCGCGGAAATATCAAAAGCTTGCAGCAAAGGCACGCCCGCTTTCAGCATGGTTGAAAGCTGACGAGTGAACAAGGCGATGTCCTTCGAGGTGATCGTCCCGCCTCGCTTGAACATGCCCTGCTTGCTGACTTTGACCACATTGATGCCCTGCCGCCGCAACGACTGACGCACAAACGCTTCACCAGGCGCGAGCATTTCACCCTTGATCTTTTTACCCAGCTTGTCAGTGCCCTCCCAGACAAAAGGGACTTGCTTGGTCACTGCACCAGATGCTCGGGCCACCGCCATGGAGTCAATTCCTCTTGATTGTTATACGTTGGTTACCGCCAACACCTCTTCGAGGGTGGTGAGACCTTGTTTTACTTTAAGCAACCCGGCTTCGCGGAGGTTGAGTACGCCATCCCGCTTGGCTTGCTGTTCGATATCGACAGCCGTGCCATTTTTCAGAATGATCCGATTGATTTCTTCGCTGATCGGCATGACCTGATAGATACCCAACCGCCCCTTGTATCCGGTTTGCTTGCAGGCGTCGCAACCAACTGCACCATAAGGTTGCCATGAACCATCCAGATCCGACTCGGAAAACCCGGCATTGAGCAAAGCTTCTGGCGGAATATCAATCGGCTTCTTGCAATTGTTGCAAAGCTTGCGTCCTAAACGTTGCGCCGTGATCAATTGCACGGAAGCCGCTACGTTATAACTGGGGATGCCCATATTGATCAAACGCGTCAACGTTGCGGGTGCATCGTTGGTATGCAAGGTCGATAACACCATGTGACCCGTTTGCGCTGCCTTGATCGCGATATCGCCGGTTTCGTGATCACGAATCTCGCCGACCATGATGATGTCCGGATCCTGCCGCAGGAACGCCTTCATGGCGGCGGCAAAATCGAGACCGGCTTTCTCGTTGACATTGACCTGATTGATGCCCGGCAACTGGATTTCAACCGGATCTTCAACCGTTGCGATATTCACATCAGGCTTGTTCAGGATATTCAGGCAGGCATAAAGCGAGACAGTCTTGCCGGAACCTGTCGGGCCAGTCACCAGCACCATGCCATAAGGGCGTTGCACCGCATCGACCAGTAATTTGAGTTGATCCGGCTCGTAGCCCAACTTCTCGATCCCCATGGTGGCAGAGGTTGAATCGAGAATACGCATGACGATCTTTTCGCCATAAATAGTGGGCAAGGTCGACACCCGGAAATCCACTGATTTACTGCGCGACAAAACCAGTTTCATGCGCCCGTCTTGCGGAACCCGTTTCTCCGAGATGTCGAGTTTGGAAATGACTTTGATGCGAGACGCGATCTTGTCCTTGATCGCAAGCGGCGGCTGCGCAACCTCATAAAGGATGCCGTCCATCCGGTAACGGATTCGATAGTTCTTTTCATAGGGCTCGAAGTGAATATCGGAGGCACCGCTATTGATTGCATCAAGCAGCATTTTTTGCAGGTACTTGACCACCGGCGCATCGTCGATATCGACAGCAGCTGCGGTATCTGCCGCGTTCTGCGTCTCATCATCACTGAACTCTAGGTTCAGATCCTCGGTTTCAATGGTCTTGAGGATACTGTCCTCGGTAGCCTCGCCGTATTTATCCAGCCACCGGCCCAGTTTGTCATCCTCTACAACCACCGGTTCGGCGGCGAGGCTGGTCTGAAATTTGATATCGTCGAGCGCCTTCAGATTACTGGGATCGGAGAGCGCAACAAACAATCGATTGCCGCGTAGGGTAATCGGCAAAACACGATGTTTGGTCAACAACTTTGGATCAACCGAGCCCTTGGGAATGACATTCGGGTCAAGCGCATCCAGATTGAACAACGGCAAACCAAAAGTAGCGGATGCGAAGGCTGCAATTTGATCTGCGCGGAACCGACGGGTGCGCAACAAACTGGCAATGAAAGTTTCCCCAGAACCACGCGACTGGTTTTGCAGACTTTCACCCTCCTCAGCGGATAGGAGCCCCTGGGTTACCATTGCCCGGCAAAGACCCGTCAGATTGGCGCCTACGGTTACTGCAACCATGTATCCCCATTCCCCCTTGAATTTGCGGCAATTCGCCGGGGGATATTGCCCCCCGCCCTACAAAATGTAAAGAAACACGACATATCGAATTGGATACCCGGATTCATTGCTGGGCGCGACGCGAACCAATTCTTGCGGTCTTCACCATCCGATCCTGAACCTGCACAACTTCTACCGGGTAGCCGGCAATCATGACACTCACCCCCGCTTCCGGCATTGCCTCCAGATGTTCCAGCAACAAACCATTCAGCGTACGCGGACCTTCGAGGGGAAACTGCAACTTCAGCTTGCGATTCAGTTCTCGCAAGGAGGTCGCGCCATCGACCTGAAAACTGCCATCCGGCTGTCGATTGCTGGCGGCGTGCTCACCAGGCAACACCGCAGTGAATTCACCAACGATTTCTTCCAGGATATCGACCACGGTGATGAGTCCCAACAATTCGCCATACTCATCCACAACCAGACCTAGCGAATGGCGCGTAGCTTGAAATTGGGTCAGCTGGCTGTATAGAGAGGTTCCGGAAGGGATGAAATACGGCTCCCGCAGCCAGGTTCGAAATACATCGATATCGAATGACTCTTCCTGCAAACGAGCCAATGCTCGCCGAACATGCAGGATACCGATGACATTGTTCGGGTCGCCTTCATAAACCAGCAGACGGGCATGGTGACTGGTTCCGAGCTGATGCTGGATTTCATCAGCTTCCGCCGCAAGATCGATCGCCTCGATCTGGCTGCGCGGCAGCATCGCATCATCAACCGTCACTGCTTCCAACTCGAACAAGTTGGTCAGAATGCTGTGATGTTGACTCGGCAACAAGGAGCCCGATTCAGCCAGCACAGTCCGCAACTCTTCCACGCCCATACTGCAATCCGAGGCCGCGCTGGGATTGAGCCGATAAAGTTTCAGCTGTGCCTGAACAAAGAGATTCACAAACCAGATCACCGGCCGTAATAACTTGACCAGAAAAGTCAGTGGATAACTGACGATAGGAGACAGCCGCTCCGGCCAGGAAGCGCCAATCACCTTCGGCGTAACTTCAGAAAAAACGAGGATCAGGAAGGTAACCAGCAATGTCGCCAACGTCAGCGCCAACTCACTTTCGCCAAACAAGCGGAAAACAATCACGGTAACCAGCGCTGCTGCGGCGGAATTGACTAGATTGTTGCCAATCAGGATTGCTGACAGCAATTTGTCGGTCTGCGCCAGCAGCTTCTCTGCCAGATGCGCACCACGATTGCCTTCGCTTGACAGGGTTTTCAGGCGGTAACGATTCACCGCCATCATGCTGGTTTCAGAACCGGAAAAGAATGCTGATAGAACCAGCAGGATAACCAAGGCGCCGATCAGCGCCTCTAAGGGAATGGAATCCAAACGAGTATTGCGGTAGTTAAGGTGGATTCAGTTTAACAGCACGTTTTCCAGTCGTTCTATCGCTCAAACAAGGCAATGCTCTCTACATGCGCCGTGTGAGGGAACATATTTGCCACGCCGGCGGCTTTCAGGCGGTAACCTTTTTGATGCACCAGCACCGCCGAATCCCGTGCCAGAGTGGCAGGATTGCAGGAGACATAGACGATGCGCACGGGCAATTTCCCGGCCGCATCGGCATCCGGCAATGACTTCACCAACTCGATGGCGCCATCGCGCGGCGGATCGATCAACAACTTGTCGAAGCTGCCCAACGCCATATAGCTTTCCGGCATCATCTCGAACAGGTTCGCGACGTGGAATTCACTAAGTTCGGCCAAGCCATTACGCGCTGCATTCTCCATCGCACGCTTGACCAAGCCTTGGCTACCTTCAATCCCGACCACATGCGCACCGCGCCGGGCGATGGGCAGACTGAAATTTCCCAGCCCACAGAAAAAATCGGCAATCCGCTCGCCCGCTTGCACATCCAGCAAACGCATCGCGCGCCGGATCAGCATGCGGTTGATGCCGTGATTGACCTGCGTGAATTCGGTTGGCCGAAACGGCATTTCAAGATTGAACTCGGGCAGTGAATACGCCAGTTCAGCAGCATCCAGCGGATGAAACGGGTATGCGGTTTCCGGGCCTTTCGGTTGCAGCCAGAACTGAATGCCATGCAGGTCGGCAAACTCGCGCAGCTTGCCTTCATCTTCTTCGGTCAATGGATCCATGATGCGCAAAACCAAAACCGATAACGTTTCGCCAGCCGCCAATTCAATTTGCGGCAGACGATCCCGAATCGACAAACTCGCTACCAACTCGCGCAATCTGGGCAACAAGGCTGAAATCTGCGGCAACAAGACCTCGCAACTCGTCATGTCGGCAACATAGCTGCTGCGCCGTTCGTGGAAGCCGACCAGAACGCCGCCTTTCTTCGGCACATAACGCACAGAAAGTCGCGCCCGCGTGCGGTAACCCCAGGTCGGGCCATGGATCGGCGACATCATGGTTTCGGGCTGCACCTTGCCGATATGCTGGAAACAATCTTCCAGTACCCGCTGCTTGGCTGCGACTTGCGCCGCTTCATCGAGATGCTGATGCGTGCAACCGCCGCAGATGCCGAACCAGGTGCATTTGGGTGTCACCCGATACGGGCTGGGCTTGATGATTTGAGTTGCCTGCGCCAACTCGAATTCAGGTTTTTTTCGATAGCTGGATGCGATCACGGTTTCGCCGGTCAACGCGCCATCGACAAAGATCGTCTTGCCTTCGCGGCGACCGATGCCTTTGCCTTCGTGGTCCAGCGATTCAATCTGCAATGGCAGCATCGCGGCCTCCCGTGCAGACTGTTTGGCGGAAGCAATCTCGGAATTGATCTCGCTCATGCCGGCCACGCCTCAAGAAACTCGAACCAGTGATCGGCGCCGATATCCTCCAGTGCTGCACGCACAACGGCAATTTCATCATCGTATTGCGCAGCCGTCAGCACACCGCGCATCTTCTGGAAACGCAGGAAAACCAGATAGGTATTCACCACATCGGTCTCGCAGTAATCGCGGATGGCGTCATGCTCGCCCCGCTGGAATGCATCCCACACTGCACTGCCATCCATCCCCAGTTTGCCGGGAAAGCCATACAGCTTGGCCAGTGCATCCAGCGCTGCATTGGCGCGGCCCTGAAACATCGCCAGCACATCCATCAGATCAAGATGGCGGGTGTGATAACGATTCAGATAGTTGTTGTATTTGAAATCGCGATCATCATCGCCCCAATCCCAATAGCGCGGCGCACTGACGCCGTGCAGCATGGAACGGTAATGCAACACCGGCAGATCAAAACCACCGCCGTTCCAGGACACGATCTGTGGCGTGTACTTTTCGATACCGTCGAAAAAACGTTGCAGCATCTCGGCCTCACTCGTTTCCGGATGCGCAAGCGACCAGACCTTGAAGGTCTTTTCAGTACGCAGCACGCAGGAAATGGTCACCACGCGCTGAAGATAGTGGGGCAGAAAGTCTGAGCCACCGGTTTGTTGGCGACGCATCAGCATCCCCATCTCGGCCACCTCGTGATCGCTGGCCTCCGGGCCGACATTGTGAAGACGGCGCAGGCCGTCGATATCCGGGATGGTTTCGATATCAAATATCAGGACAGGGGTCATGGCGGGCGGGATTCGCGTCGGAAGCGGCTAAAATTCGGCTGATTTTATCTGCTTTCCCCCACTAAACCGATGCGAATCCCCAAGCCAGATTTGTTATCACCCCATTCAACACGACCGCGCTGGCATGTCGTCGATGATTCGAACTGGCTGGCGACTGCGCTATCCTGGGTTAACCAGGCTGCGGAAGCGGCACTCACCGCAAGGGGAAACTTCCATCTCGTGCTGGCCGGCGGCGTCACACCGGAAACACTCTATCGCGCCCTGGCCACCCAGCCACAGGATTGGTCACGCTGGCATATCTGGTTTGGCGACGAGCGCTGTCTTCCCCGCCAGGATCCGCAACGCAACAGCCGGATGGCGTCGGCAGCCTGGCTCGATCAGGTTGGCATTCCTGAAGCCAACATCCATATCATTCCCGCCGAGCACGGTGCGCCGACAGCCGCCAAGCTCTATGCGGAACAGTTGCACGACCAAGGCACCTTTGATCTGGTGCTGCTTGGCCTTGGCCAGGATGGCCATACCGCCAGCCTGTTCCCCGGGTATGAGTTCCCTAACCAAACCGACGGTTCCGCCACAGGCTCATCCGATGTAATGCCCGTTTTCGACGCACCCAAGCCGCCGCCGGAACGTGTCACGCTGTCTGCCCAACGTTTATCCGATGCGCGTTGTGTGTTATTCCTCATCCGCGGCGCCGACAAGCGCGAAGCCCTGAGCGCATGGCGACAGGGCGTGAATATTCCCGCAGCGGCAATTCATCCGGATGCCGGTGTTGATTTACTGATTGATACGGACGCCTGTCCGCCTGGAGAACTTGAATGAAACCCACCTTGCTTGTACTTGCGCTTCTTGCCGCCAACCCAGCTTTCGCGCTGGATGAACGAAGCAGCACCGCTGCGGATCAAACCGCGCTCGCCGTCACCATCTACAACGGCGACCTGGCCCTGATCAAAGATGCCCGCAAAGTCCGCGTCCAGAATGGCGAAAACCTGCTTGCCTGGCGCGGTGTTTCGGCTCAACTGCAGTCCGAGACCGCACTCCTGCGCTCGACCGATGGCCGAAAACTGACCTTGCTGGAACAGAACTTCGATTTTGACCTGCTGACCCCGCAAAAACTGTTGGAAAAATCAGTCGGGGAATCGGTCCGCGTGTTTCGCACCCAGCCGATCTCAGGCGTTGAGTTCTCCGAACCCGCCATGTTGGTGGCAGCCAATGACGGCGTCGTGCTGCAGTTCAAGGATCGGGTTGAAACCAGTATTCCCGGCCGCATCGGGTTCAGTACGGTCCCCAGTTCGCTGCGCGATCAACCGACACTCTCCATGCTGTTCAACACCGACGTCCCCGCCACCGGCTTCCTGAATGCCAACACGCAGGCCGAAACCAGCATGGAATTGAGCTACCTCACCGGTGGCCTGAACTGGAAAGCGGACTATGTAGCCGAACTGTCCGAGCAGGAAGACAGCATCGACCTGAATGGCTGGGTCACACTCACCAACACCAGCGGCACGGCCTATCCGAATGCACGTCTGCAACTGATTGCCGGTGAAGTCAACCGCGCGCAGCCGGAACAAAGCCGCATGCCGATGATGATGAAAAGCATGGCGATGGCAGATGCCGCACCCCAGATGCAGCAAGAGAACCTGTTTGAATATCACCTCTACACGCTCGACCGCCTCACCACCCTGCTCGACAAGCAAACCAAACAGGTTGCCTTGCTCTCGGCGCAAAAAGTCAAAACCGACAAGGAATTCCGCTTCCAGGGCACGAACTGGTACTACAGCAGCCAATCAGGCGATCTCGGCAGCAAGATGAAACCCAGCGTATTCATGGAATTCAGCAACTCGGGCGACAATCTTGGCGTGCCCTTACCGAAAGGCATCGTTCGCGTCTACAAGAAAGATCGTGCCGGACGTGCGCAATTCGTCGGCGAAGACCGCATCGAACACACCGCCAAAGGCGAAACGATCAAGCTCAAGTTGGGCGAAGCGTTCGACATTACTGCCGACAAGAAGCAAACCGATTTCCAGAGGATTGCAGCCGGCTTCAATGCGCGTGGCGGCGTCATCGAAACCGCATATTCGATGGAAATCCGCAACGCCAAAAGCGAACCGATCGTCGCCAAAGTCGTCGAGCCGATGCCAAGCGATTGGCAAATGGTGCAAGAAAGCCATGCTCACTCGAAAGATTCCGCGCACACGGCAATCTGGAATGTACCGGTGCCCGCCGAAGGCAAAACCACGTTGACTTGGCGCGTACGGACCAAATACTGAAACCCGAATGCAGGCTGACAAGATCATCACTGCGCTGGCCGACCCCGGTTGGTGCGTGGTGCCAGACTTTCTGAGCGCTACAGAGACTGCCGCGTTAAGAAGCGAATGCCTCGCCGCACATGCCAGCGGCGCTTTTCACGCAGCCGGCGTAGGCAAGGGGGTGGCGGAAGTCCGCACCGAAATCCGTGGCGATCAGGTGCTCTGGATCGACGAAACTGTTGCTGGTCCGGCAACACGAGCAATCCAGGAAAAACTCGAAGGACTGCGTTGCGCAGTCAATCAAAGCCTGTATCTCGGCCTGTTCGACGTTGAACTCCACTTTGCCGCCTACCCGCCAGGGTCTGGCTATCGTCGTCATCTGGACCGCTTTCAAAGCGATGACCGCCGCACCCTGACAGTCATTGTTTACCTGAATGAAAACTGGATGGCCGCAGATGGCGGCCAACTCCGTTTCTGGCCGGAAGAACAAGCTGAACCGATCGAAATCGCCCCAACTGGCGGTACGCTGGTGACGTTTTTAGCGGATCGATTCTGGCACGAAGTCGCCCCGGCGCATCGTCAAAGACTCAGCTTGACCGGCTGGTTCAGACGGCGTTGAAGTCGACAATAACCGGTCCCCGCCGAACCGCCATCGCCCGGCGGGAAGACTCCCAGGCACTGTTTACGACCGGCCAGCCGCATCCAGGTACTCACCACGGTATCCGGATTGAGTGACATCGAATCAATCCCCAGCTCCATCAACCAATCCGTCAGGTCGGGGTGATCAGACGGGCCCTGGCCGCAGATGCCGATATATTTTCCATTGCGCTTGCAGGCGGCGATGGCTTCGGCGAGCAGTTTCTTCACCGCAGGGTTGCGAGTAACGGCTATTTCAAATGCCGGGTGACGTCCTCGGATGCAATCCAGTAACCATGCACACGTTGCATCGGAATGCCGATGCCCTTGAACAGCATGTCCCCCGCACCCAGCAGTTTTTCCGCGCCAGCCTCGTCCAGAATGATTCCGGACTCGGTGTGCTTCTGAACCTTCAAAGCAATCCGAGTCGGACAGTTGCTGCGCAATAGGCCGGTAAAGGTTTTTGCGTCGGGGCGTTGGGTTGCCAGAACAAGGTGTATACCCGCCGCGCGGGATTTCTGTGCAAGTTCTACCAGCCGGTTTTCGGCCTGTTTGTTCTGCATGATCAGATCAGCCAGTTCGTCCACTGCGACGACGATCCAGCCCCCCTCGAAGCCGCGTTCGCGCGCCGCCACGATGTCTTTGACGCCCAGCGAAGAAAACTCCTGATAGCGTGAATTCATTTCGTCGATCAGGGTATCGAGCAAGGCCATAGCTTCTGTGGAACTTGTGGCGATCTCACCGAATAGGCAGGCACAGCCCTGCCAGTTGGAGAGTTCGACCAGCTTGGGGTCGATAAGGGCAAGCTGGATTGGTTTTTGCCTGGAGGTCGCAAGCAGGCTCAACAGCAGCGCGTTCATACAAACGCTCTTGCCACTTCCTGTTGTTCCTCCGATCAACAGGTGCGGCGCTTCAGCAAGATCAAAGACTACCGGCATTCCTGCGACATCAACCCCAGGCGTAACGGGAAGTCGCATGGCACTAGCGCCAAACGCTTCTGCTACACGATCGAACAGGTCGCAGCCCACCACGCGCCATTCGCCCTTGGGACGCGGACAGTCGAGCAGACAGACCCGAGGTTCGTCCGCGTCGGAAAGCACCAGACCGTCACCGACGCCGAGTGCGAATCCCAACTCCCCGAGTTGGCCTTGCAGCGCGGTGCGATCCCCGGTATTCGGCAAATACAGGCGATAGCGGGTCAACCGGGGGCCGATGACCGAATCCCTGATCTCCGCGACGATGCCCAGGTCGCGCAGTTGTTTGAGCAAATTATCGTTCTCCGCCTTGCTGGCGGCTTCTGGTGCCACTTCCTGCCCAGCCGGAAGTGGCACGATGGATTCGGGAAGCTCGGCCTTGCGTGCCATTAACTCCAGAAAACGCGGGTAATCTTCATCCGCTGTCTGCCAATCCAGCGCGAGCAGTTGAACACCTCGATGCCAGTGGTCGCGGACCAGCTTCTGAAAATTGTCGAGGGAAAATTCAGCACCACCACCATTCAAACGGAGATCCTCTCCGAGCAACGCAATCCACAAATAATTGGCGTTGCTTTCATCCCCAAAGAGTTGAGCCCCCCCTGATCGCCGAACCTTTGGCATCCGGCGCCGGCTCAGGCGGGGTTTCCAGGCCCAACGACCGGCCCAGCGCCAGGCGAATGACCTCGTACATGAATTCGCAGCCAAATTTTCTTTTGAGTTCCTTCCCGGTCTGGTCTGCTTCCCGGCTCGGGTTGTAGGAAGCCGTGAGTATGTTGCTGAGGTTGTTCATCGCGATTGCTCCCCGAAGAATGCACCAGCGACTGCCTCAGTTTGGCCGACGCCGTGCCCCATCTGCCGATGCTTCAACAAATAGGTCTTGGCTATGAAGGGCGCCAGACGCCGGTAATCCTCGCCGTCGATCTCCTTGTCCTGCGCGAGCAGAATTACTTGCCGTTCCTTGTCGCTCACCCAATGATCGAACAAATTACGGCAATGATCTGCGGACAGGCTGGTCAAGGGCGTATCAACAATCAGCGGCACCCGATAGCCAGTTACTTCGGCCAGCGCGCTGACCAGCGCGAGAACGAACAGTTTGGATTCTCCATGCGATTTGGCGAGAGTGATTTCCGTACCTTCCACGCTTAGAAGTCGCGCCTGACCATTCGTCTCGATACGGATTTGATGCACCTGATCCTTGCTATGCAAGCTGCGGAAGATTCGGGTAACCGACTCCGAAAGCGCACTCAACTTGATTTCAAACAGTGCCGGCAGCAGGTCGTCGATCATGTCCACGACCCGTTCGGCTTCACGTGCGGCAATACGTTCCGGGTGACCTTCTACCAACTTCTTGCGCTCGCGCTCATACGTCTTGGTCAAGTCATCCACCTCGGTGCGCAAGGCCTTATGCGTGTTCACCTTCGATCCAAGTTCTCGATCAAGTTCACTCAAGGCCTGCTGGGCTGCGGTCAAGGTGTCCCTGAGCCGTTCGATTTCAACAGCCTTGTCCTGCCCCCCCGCGCCTTGCAACCGAATCAATTCCTGTTGCAGGCGCCATTTCTCCTGTTCGGCTTGTTGATGTGCCGCTACTGTCTGGCGCAGTGTTTCAGCCGACAAGCCGACCCCGTGCTGCATGTCAACCAACTTGCGCCGTTCCTGCTCCTGTAAATAGCCATGCCACACGGAATCAGCGCAATCGGCGGGACGTGGGTTGAACAGGCTGTCCCAGGCCGCAGCAAGGGTTTTTTCCAGGGATTCCCGCGCACCCGGCAACAGCACCATTACCTTCAGCCAATCAGAACTGAAGAAAGTATCCCGGAACTGCTCCCAGCGAGGCTGTTTGGTTTCCTTGTCCCGCTCCCAGGCATTCAGACTGGCCTCGCCGGCCAAGGAGCGCTCAAGAGACAAACGCAAATTCCGTCGGATCAATTGCAATGGCAATGGGCCGGAAAGCAATTCACGCAATCGCTCCCAGGCTCTCTTTTCTTCCTGCTCCGCACGGCTCCTCGCTTCGGCTACTTCCACTACCGTCCTGGCATTACTGCCTTGCGCCAATTCACTCAGCAAGGATGTGCAATGATCTCGCTCCAGTTGGTGCGCTGTGAATCGGTTTTGCAACTCTTCAATTTCCGTCGCGAGTTGTGCCAATTCGCTGGCTTCCTGATCCCTCTTGGTCTTGAGTTCAACGACGCGCGCTTCATTGACGCCACCAGCCTCCTTCATTTTCTTTGTACTGTAGTCGGTCAGTCTCTGACGTAACTCCTGCACCAGCACCACTCCAAGCAGGTTCTCCAGACCGTTGACAATCCAGCCAGTGCGGTCCTCGTCCGCCAATGTCGAGATTTTTTCGCCGTCAAAAAAGAAAAATGGTGCCAGCCAGGGTGGAATTGCATGACTGGCCAATAGTTCATGCAGCATTTCTTCGGGCTGGTTGGACCAGTCGCCGTTCTGGGCACGTGTTTGCAAAATCAACTTCTGGTCGTCATATTTGCCCGCGCCGTTAAAGAACCACTTACGGACCACCCTGAACGCGCCCCGATCTGCACGAGTGAACTCGACCATCACCTCCATGCGATCCTCACCTTCGCGCAAGGCATGTTTGTAAAACGCGGTTTCTAGGAAGTGGCCGTAGCTCTTGGCCTTCAAACCGGCTCGATCCAGCGCCTTGTGGTTGAGAGCTTCCTCGCCATAGAGGCCGACGTACAAGGCTTCCAGTAGGGTCGTTTTGCCGTGGCCATTGACGCCACCGACCAGAATCAGATTGCGACCCTCCTTGGGGGCAGGAAACTCGAAAAGTTGCTCACGATAACTCTTGAAATTCTTGAGGCCAATCGATGAGAGCCACATAGTTACAGCCCATCTTCGACACATGGGAAAATGCCATCAAAATCCTCAAAGAGGCCCCGTTTTCGCTCTTTGTGCGCATGTTCGCGATAGGCGGCAATCAGACTTGCAATAACCTCCTCATCGACTCCATGCTTTTCTAGTTTCTCGCACAGCATGGCATGTGCTGCTGGGTCGCTCCATAGCGGCAAATCGTCCACCTCGAGGCGTTTGGCGATCTCGTTCATTGTTCCCCCTGTTTCGTGTGCATGCGTATCAAGTCTTCGGCCCAGATACGCCGGATGGTTTCTATTTCCACGTCACTGATGAGCCGTTCACCGCACTCCTGCTGTGTTTCAAGTAGCCGATCCAGAATCATCTGACGTGCTCCCATGGAGAACGGACCGGGCACCAGCTTGTTGTTGATGACGGTGACCTGACCGTTACGCCGTTGCCCCATGCGCAAATCGGGATCGTTGCGAATCGATTTCAGCCAGTCGCGAAATGAGATCAGCGGGGCGTAGTGGTGGTTGCCGGTGTCAATCAACCCTTGCAGGCTGCGATCCTTCTCGACCACGGTGCAGGTCCAGCATCCAAAACGACTGGAATTCGTGCCACACCCCGGTGCGTCGTCCTGTGACAGAACAACCGGGCATTCGCCGCCAGCAGCATCTCGATAGAGCTTGATCAGACGTGCATGTGAGCCGCCCCAGGGAGGCGGCTCACCAGCGAGAATCTCCCAGACGTCATCGGTAGAGAGATCAACAATGGGCCGATAGATATAGGCACCTACCAGATCGTTATGCGGTTGCAGACGTGTGCCCTGCTGGTTGTCGTAAGCATCAATCCGTCGGCGGCGCGAGTTCGACTCATCCCTGCGCACGCCCAGCAGGATGATGGCGGAACCACAAGCCGCTACCTGCTCCTTGATGTATCGACTGGTGGGCAGGATCTTCAGGCGGTCGGTACACCAGCGCATTTGCTGGTTCGGACTCGGATAGCCCTTGCCAATCAGCAGCACCCAGAAGGTGTTGTCGCCGTCCGGCGCAGTGGTGGCCACCGTGATCGGCAATCCCAGAACCTTCGCGGCGAGGTCGATCTCAGACAGTGACTGGCGCAGGTGGGACACGACAAGCGGGCTTTCCACCAAAGTGTCGTTGGCGACGATATGGATTGGGCGAGTCAGGCGGCTGGGGGAGATGTCCAACAAGGCTGCCACCACGGCGTGTGCAACAAGAGTACTGTCTTTGCCACCTGAAAACCCAACGATCCAGGGATGGTTCTGCACAGGGGACAAGTATTCGTCGCGTATCTCGGAGACCACTACCTGCAATACCGATAAAGATGAAGCGTTGGACACAGACAACTCATGCACGCCGAAACTGACAGCGCCCGAAAATCAAACCAATAGTTTATCTGATAGTGAACAGTTAGTTATTTTCACAACAACCTCCGACTTAACTTCCTGTTCATGGATCAGAAAGCAGAGTTTGGAGAGCGCTTGTGTGCGGCGATGCTTCGTGCGGGCTATGCCGTGCGTCCCATCGTACTGGAGCACGAGTTCAACTCCCGCTATTGGGGGCGTTCGGTCACATTACAGGCGGTTCGCCGCTGGTTGCGTGGGGAAGCCATTCCCTCGCAAGACAAACTGCAAGTGTTGGCGGAATGGTTGAAGGTCGAACCGCAAGTACTGCGTTTCGGCGAAAAGACAGTCCTCTCCGTACAAGCGGCAAAGAAACGCTGGGAGGAAAGCATTGGCCACCAAGAACGGGAGGTATTTGAGGCTTTTCTGGGTTTGCCTTCACCGCAGAGAAAGGTGTTGCGCGAGGTCATCCTGACTTTTGCCAAGGTGTATGCCGAGGCAAACGAAAATAAGTAATCCACTGACCAAAAGCGAAAAACCGGGCTCAGTGCCCGGTTTTTCGTTGTGCTTAAGTGACAGGATTGTTACTTGTTCCGCCCCGCCAGCCGCATCCAGGTACTCACCACGGTATCCGGATTCAGCGACATCGAATCAATCCCCTGATCCATCAGCCAATCCGCCAGATCGGGGTGATCCGACGGGCCCTGGCCGCAGATACCGACATATTTGCCGTTGCGTTTGCAGGCGGTGATGGCTTCGGCGAGCAGTTTCTTCACCGCCGGATTTCGTTCATCGAACGAGGCGGCAACCAGGCTGGAGTCGCGATCGACACCCAGCGTCAACTGGGTGAGGTCGTTGGAGCCGATGGAGAAGCCGTCGAAGCGTTGCAGGAACTCGTCGGCAAGCAGCACGTTGGCCGGAATCTCGCACATCATGACGATCTTCAGCCCATCCTTGCCACGCTCCAGTCCGTTCTCGGCCAGCACGCCAAGCGCAGCGTCTGCATCGAACAGCGTGCGCACGAAGGGCAGCATGATTTCCACGTTGTTCAGACCCATGTCATCGCGCACCCGGCTGATGGCGCGGCATTCGAGCTGGAATGCGCGGCGGAACATCGGGCTGGCGTAGCGACCGGCACCACGGAAGCCTAGCATCGGGTTTTCTTCGTGCGGTTCGTATTGCGGGCCGCCGATCAGGTTTGCGTATTCGTTCGACTTGAAGTCGGACATGCGCACGATGACCCGCTTCGGCCAGAACGCACAGGCGATGGTGGCGATGCCTTCAACCAGCTTTTCGACATAGAAATTGACCGGATCGCCGTAGCCGTGAATCTTGGCGTCGATGGCGGTTTTCACGTCTTCCGGCATCTTGCGGTATTCCAGCGCGGCGTTCGGGTGGATGCCGATGGCGTTGTTGATGATGAATTCCAGCCGCGCCAG
>CAMDHJ010000022.1 GCA_945897865.1 Tepidiphilus sp. J10 | reverse complement strand
ACGGCAAGCGAGACCTGTCCAAGCGGATCCTTCCAGAGCAAATTGAAGGAATGCCAGAAGTCATGCAGCAGAAAAACCGGGTTCCGCTTCGGGGTTTTGTGATCGGCGGGCAAGCGCGGGATGTATAAATTGAACCAGGCCGCGATCAGATACAAAACCAGAATCACCATAATCGCGAATTTGGGCGCGGTAATCCATTCGGCCAGGTTCCACTCAACCAAGGCGGCGCCGACAATTTTGGGACTGATCAGCAAGCCACCGAGAACTGCGCCAAGAATGATCGCCGCCACGGTGGCGCCCTCCATCCAACTGTTCGCTTTGACCAGCAAAGCCGGCGGCAGGTATTCGGTGAGGATGCCGTACTTGGCCGGCGAATAGGCCGCCGCACCAAGACCGACTATCGCGTAGGCATACAGCGGTTGCATGCCGGCCAGCATGGCAATGCAGCCAATCATCTTGATCGCATTGCTGATGAACATGACGCGACCTTTTGGTGTCGAGTCGGCAAAAACGCCAACAAACGGCGCCAGCAAGATGTAGGAAAGGATGAAAAACTGCTGCAGCAGCGGGACATGCCAATCCGGCGCTGAAAGTGACATCAGCAACGCGATTGCCGCAAACAGCAATGCGTTATCCGCCAATGCCGAAAAAAACTGGGCAATCAGAATGATGTAGAAACCACGATTCATCTGGCCAGTTTGCGCTGTGTCATGGATGTTGGAAGCAATGTTTGCCAATACAGGCCGAAGGGCCGCGAGTGCTATCAGGTTGCGAGTCAGGTAAGCGGGAATGACATTGAAACCGGCGGGTATGACATTAAGACCGTTTGCCGGCCTCAGCCTGCGGCGATATTTTCCTCGTCGTTCACACCACGGTGGACGCCTTGGTGAACACCTTCGCGATCACATCAGCGGGCGCAGATATTAGCTTCAAATTCGAGTGCTGATCACGTTTTCAGTCAAATTCCGTTTGCCTGGAAGCACATTTTTTCGGCTGTCATAAATTAGAAAATTATGATTGAATCGCATAATTAAAATTTATCCGCTTATAAGAAAATGGCTGATCGCCGACTGCAGGTTTTTCATACCGTTGCAAAGCAATTGTCTTTCACCAAAGCGGCCGAATTGCTGTTTATGACGCAGCCTGCGGTGACCTTCCAGGTCAAGCAACTGGAGGAACATTTCAATACCCGTTTGTTCGAGCGGTCGCACGGCCGGATTTCTCTGACCCCAGCGGGTGAATTGGCACTTGATTATGCAGAGCGCATTCTCAATATGACGGGCGAAATGGAAGCACGTATTTCCGAACTCACGGGTCAGGTCAGCGGCCCTTTGTTGATTGGTGCTTCCACCACAATTGCCGAATACATGCTGCCGCGTCTGCTGGGGGAGTTCAAGCAGAAGCACCCGGAAACCCAGGCACGTTTGACGGTCGCCAATTCAGAGACGATCGAGAACAAGGTTGCCGACCATACGCTGGATATGGGACTGATCGAATCAGCTTCGCATCACCCGAATCTGGTCACCCAGGTCTGCTGCGAAGATGAGTTGGTGATGATCTGCGCTCCTTTTTCCGATCTGGCCAAGCTTGATCATGTCAACCCGAAACAGATTGCTTCACATCCCTATATCAGCCGCGAATCCGGTTCCGGAACGCGCGAGTGCATCGACGATTTCTTTCGCAATAACGGTGTCTCGCTGGATGAAATCAATCTGGTCATGGAGCTGGGGAGTCGTGAGGCGATCAAGGGCGCGGTGGCTGCCGGCCTAGGCGTCGCGGTATTGTCCAGCACGACGGTGACCAAGGAAATCCGGTTGGGCGAACTGGTCGCGATTCAATTGGAGCCACCGCTGCGGCGTCAGTTGTCACTTGTATATCCGCAGGAGAAATTCCGCAGCAAGTTGCTGCAGTGTTTCCTGGATTTCCTTGAAAAAAGCCCGATGATCAAGGATTTCGCTCTTCCCAAGGTCAAGTGATGACGGTGGATGAGCGGCGCTTGCTGCGCCTGTTTCGCGCGTTGTCTGAACCAAGACAGGCGGGATTGCTCGACTACGCAGAGTTTTTATTGGCTCGCGTGGCGCCCGAAGAAGTCCCTATACCGCAAACGCCGCTAGAAATCGCGCGTCCGAGCCAGGAAAGTGTGATCAAAGCAATCAAACGTCTGCGTGAAACCTACCCGATGCTTGATCGCGCCAAATTGATCCACGAAATATCCGCCTTGATGAGCCAGCATCTGGTGCAGGGCCGAGACGCGCCCGAGGTCATCAACGAACTCGAAGCGCTGTTTTTGCGTCATTTTCAAGCCATGCGAGATAGTCAATAAGCGTTGTATGCATAGCCTCTGGCTGCGCGGCGTGCCAATATGCCGGGCAAATTCAGCGTCTATCCGAGGAAACACTATGAGCAATGCCGATCAAGCCGAACTGGACAAATTCAGTCTACTCGCCCACCGCTGGTGGGATACCAACTCCGAATTCAAGGCGTTGCACGACATCAATCCGTTGCGCCTGCAATGGATTTCCGATCTGGCGGGTGGTTTGAAGGACAAGCGTGTGGTCGATGTCGGTTGTGGTGGCGGCATCCTTTCAGAAAGCATGGCGCGCGCAGGTGCGCAGGTGACTGGTATCGACCTGGCCGAGAAGCCGCTCAAGGTGGCCAAGCTGCACAAGCTCGAATCGGGCGTTGAAGTCGACTATCGACTGCTCGCGGCGGAAGAATTGGCGGCGGCTGAGCCGGAAAGCTTCGATGTCGTGACCTGCATGGAAATGCTGGAACATGTGCCGGATCCGGTTTCCGTGATGACGGCCTGCGCGCGTATGGTCAAGCCGGGTGGCTGGGTGTTTTTTTCCACCTTGAACCGGAATCCGAAAAGCTATCTGTTCGCGATCGTTGGCGCTGAATATGTGCTGAACATGCTGCCCAAAGGAACGCATGACTGGTCCAGATTTATCAAGCCGCATGAGCTTGCCGCCTATGCGCGCCAAGCGGGGCTGGATTCGGTTGACTTGATGGGCATGACTTATAACCCGATTACCAAGATTTACCGCCTGGAACGCGATACCGACGTGAATTATCTGTTGGCTTGCCGCCGCGCCTGACGGTTCGGGGCGAGTTCCGCGTGATGACCTTTTCACCGCATCGCATCGACGCAGTGCTGTTCGATCTGGATGGCACGCTGGTGGATACTGCACCGGATTTAGGCGGTGCGTTGAATGTCATGCGACATAAACGCGGTCTCGATGCGATCCCGGCACCGGCTTGTCGCGCTCAGTCATCACATGGCGCACGTGGTCTGCTCAAGCTGGGTTTCGATATAGAACCAAAGCATCCTGGATTTTCAGATTTGCGGCAGGAGTTTCTGGACGTATATGCCACGATTCTGACGCGCAATTCACCGCTGTTTGACGGGGTGGCGGATGTGCTCGCCGCGCTTGATGAACGCGCGATCAAATGGGGCATCGTCACCAACAAGCCGGCTTGTTACACGCAGCCACTGGTTGAGCATCTGGGGCTGGCAGAACGCGCCGCCTGCATTGTTTCGGGCGACACCTGCAGCCAGCCGAAGCCGCATCCTGAACCGGTTTTGCATGCGTGCCGGATTGCAAATGTGGCTGTGGAAGCCTGTATTTACGTCGGCGACGCTGAACGTGATATCCAGGCTGCCAATGCAGCCGGCATGCCAGCGCTGGTGGCCATGTATGGTTATCTCGATGCTGTCGATCGGCCGGGCGATTGGGGGGCGCGAGGCTTTATCCATGCCCCGGTGGATTTGCTCGCCTGGGTATAACTCCGTAGTACTGCTCGCAGTCAGCCCGGCTGAGTACTTCAGGCCCAGTATTTCGCCTTTTCCGGCAACACCCAGCGCACGCCGCCTTTCGGGTCCGCCTTGTCGCCCAGATAACGCGGAATGACGTGGATATGCAGGTGCGGCACACTCTGTCCGCCGGCGATGCCCTGATTGATGCCGATGTTGTAACCATCCGGGCGATGCTCGGCGTCGAGCAATGTCTTGCATACGCTCAATGCGCGCAGCAAAGCATGCTGTTCCGCTTCGGTGGCATCGAACAGCGTTGGAAAATGACGTTTCGGGATGACCACGGTATGGCCCGGCGATACCGGGAATCCATCTTTGTAAACGACAGTAAGCTCGTCCTCCGCAAGAATGCGGGCGGGATCGAGAACGCAGAACGGGCAAGGCTTGGCGGTCATGTTTGCGGGGTCATTGCGGACCAAGTTAAGTCAACGCGGCATTATCGGGGAAACCCCATGTGGGAAATGCAATGGCAAGGGAAAATCTGAGCAGAGCATGATATCTTCACCCTGCCGCCTTTGAGGGGCTGGGGCATTCCGGTATCATTCCGCATCCTTGCATCAGCTATTTTTATGACCCGTTACGTCTTTGTTACCGGTGGTGTGGTTTCTTCGTTGGGCAAGGGCATTGCTGCCGCTTCCCTCGGAGCGATTCTTGAATCGCGTGGCCTCACTGTCACCCATCTCAAGCTGGATCCTTACATCAACGTCGATCCGGGCACGATGAGCCCGTTTCAACATGGCGAGGTGTTCGTCACCGAAGACGGCGCTGAAACCGACCTTGATCTTGGTCACTATGAGCGCTTCACGCGAGCCAAGATGGAGAAGCGCAACAACTTCACCACGGGTCAGATTTACGAGTCGGTGATCAAGAAAGAGCGGCGTGGCGAGTACCTGGGACGGACTGTCCAGGTCATTCCGCACATCACCGATGAAATCAAGGCATATATCAAGCGAGGAGCCGAAGGCGCCGAAGTGGCGATCATCGAAGTCGGCGGCACGGTTGGCGACATCGAATCGCTGCCTTTCCTGGAAGCGATCCGCCAGATGGGCATCGAAGAGGGTCGCAACGCGACCTGCTTCATCCACTTGACGCTGTTGCCCTACATACACGCTGCCGGCGAACTGAAGACCAAACCGACGCAGCATTCGGTCAAGGAATTGCGCGAAATCGGTATCCAGCCGGATGTGTTGTTGTGCCGTGCCGACCGTTCGATTCCCGCAGAAGAGCGGCGCAAGATCGCACTGTTCTGCAATGTCATGCCGGAAGCGGTGATCGAGGCGCTGGATGCCAGTTCCATCTACAAGATTCCGGCCATGTTGCATGACCAGATGCTGGACGAGATCGTTTGCCACAAGTTGGGTTTGCTCGCCAAGGCGGCCGATCTGTCGGTATGGAAAGGTCTGATTCATGGGCTGGAACACCCGCTGCATCAGGTCGATATCGCTTTTGTTGGTAAATATGTCGATCTGACCGAATCCTACAAATCACTGTCTGAAGCATTGACGCACGCCGGCATTCATACCCAGAGCAAGGTCAACATCCACTACATCGATTCGGAAACCATTGAGCATGAAGGTTGCGACGCCTTGGCAGCGATGGATGCCATTCTGGTTCCAGGCGGTTTCGGCATCCGTGGCACGGAAGGCAAAATCTGCGCGATTCGCTATGCCCGCGAAAACAAGATTCCCTATCTCGGCATCTGCCTCGGCATGCAGTTGGCGGTGGTCGAATATGCGCGCGATGTCGCCGGCATGAACGGTGCCCATTCGACCGAATTCGAGCCGGCAACGCCGTATCCGGTGATCGGCCTGATCACTGAATGGCTGACGGCGGACGGCCGTTTCGAGCAGCGCGATGAAAACTCCGACCTTGGCGGCTCGATGCGTCTGGGCGGCCAGGTCTGCAGGCTGGATGCCGATTCATTGGCACATGCCATTTACGGCAAGGACGAGATCATCGAACGGCATCGGCATCGTTTTGAAGTCAATAACGCCTTGCGTGCACAGTTGGAAAGTGCTGGGTTACGGGTTTCCGGACGTGCGCCGGGAACCGATCTGTGTGAAATGGTCGAACTGCCTCAGAATGTCCATCCTTGGTTTGTCGCGTGTCAGTTCCACCCTGAATTCACCTCCAACCCGCGTGATGGTCATCCCTTGTTCAAGGCTTACGTTTCTGCGGCATTGACTTATCAGGAAGGAAAATCATCATGAAACTGTGTGGCTTTGAAGTCGGGCTGGATCATCCCCTGTTTCTGATTGCCGGTCCGTGTGTCATCGAATCCGAACAGATGGCGATGGATACCGCCGGAAAGTTGAAGGAAATCTGCGCAGCCGCAGGCGTCAATTTCATCTACAAATCGTCCTACGACAAAGCCAATCGCTCATCCGGCAAATCGTTTCGCGGTCTGGGTATGGACGAAGGCCTGCGCATTCTGGCGGAAGTGAAGAAACAGATCGGCGTGCCGGTTATCACTGACATCCACAGCATCGATGAAATTCCTGCCGTCAGCGCGGTCGCCGATGTGCTGCAAACCCCGGCTTTCCTCTGCCGACAGACGGATTTCATTCAGGCCGTCGCTGCCTCCGGCCGGCCGGTGAATATCAAGAAAGGCCAGTTCCTGGCACCTGGCGACATGAAGAACGTGGTCAACAAGGCGAAGGATGCCAATGGTGGGGCCGACAGCATCATGGTCTGCGAGCGCGGCGTTTCCTTCGGTTACAACACGCTGATTTCCGACATGCGCGGCCTCGCTATCATGCGCGAGACCGGTTGCCCGGTGGTATTCGATGCGACTCACTCGGTCCAACAGCCGGGCGGGCAGGGCGATCGTTCCGGTGGTCAGCGTGAATTCGTGCCGGTGTTGGCGCGTGCAGCAGTCGCGGTGGGTATCGCCGGCCTGTTCGCCGAGACACATCCCGACCCGGCCAACGCCATGTCGGATGGCCCGAATGCCTGGCCGCTGCATTTGATGCAAGAATTGCTGGAAACACTGAGGGATATCGACGCCCTGGTGAAACAAAAGGGCTTTATCGAAGCCCGTATTTAACTAGAAACCTAAATCGCGCCTGTCGCTTACCCCTGTGACGAAATTGCGCGCCTTCATAAAAAGGAAATTAGATGAGTGCCATCGTTGATGTAATCGCCCGTGAAATTCTCGACTCTCGCGGCAATCCGACCATTGAAGCCGACGTGCTTCTCGAATCTGGCGTGCTCGGCCGTGCTGCGGTACCGTCCGGCGCTTCCACCGGCAGCCGTGAAGCCATTGAACTGCGTGACGGCGACAAGTCGCGTTATGGCGGCAAGGGCGTGCTGCAAGCAGTGGAAAACGTGAATACCGAAATCGCCGAAGCGATCCTCGGCCTCGACGTTGAAGAACAACATCTGATTGATCAGACCCTGATCGACCTCGACGGCACCGAAAACAAAGCTCGCCTGGGCGCCAACGCCATCCTGGCCGTTTCGCTCGCCTGCGCGCGCGCCGCCGCTGAAGAAGCCGGCCTGCCGCTATACCGTTACCTGGGCGGTGCCGGCCCGATGCAGTTGCCGGTGCCGATGATGAACATCGTCAATGGTGGTGCGCATGCCGACAACAACGTCGACATCCAGGAATTCATGATCATCCCGGTCGGCATGACCAGCTTCCGCGAAGCCCTGCGTTGTGGCGCCGAAATTTTCCATACCTTGAAGAAACTGCTTGGCAAGGCTGGTCATCCGACTTCGGTCGGCGACGAAGGCGGCTTTGCACCCAGCTTCAAATCCAACGAAGAAGCGCTCAAGTTCATCGTCGAAGCGATCAGCGCGGCGGGATACACGCCGGGTCAGGACGTCATGATCGGCCTCGATTGTGCAGCGTCCGAGTTCTACAAGGATGGCCGTTATGTGCTGGAATCGGAAGGCCTGAAGTTGACTTCCGCCGAGTTCTCCGACTACCTCGCCGCCTGGGTCGACAAGTACCCGATCATCAGCATCGAAGACGGCATGGCCGAAGGCGATTGGGAGGGCTGGGCGATCCATACCGAGCGTCTGGGCAAGTCGATCCAGATCGTCGGCGACGACCTGTTTGTCACCAACGCGAAGATTCTGCGTGAAGGTATCAAGAAGAACATCGCCAATTCGATCCTGATCAAGGTCAACCAGATCGGCACCTTGTCGGAAACCTTCGAAGCCATCGAAACCGCCAAACGTGCCGGCTATACCTCGGTGATTTCGCATCGCTCCGGAGAAACCGAAGATTCCTTCATCGCTGACCTGGCTGTTGCCAGCAACGCTTTGCAGATCAAGACCGGTTCTTTGTCTCGCGCTGATCGTATTGCCAAATACAACCAGCTTCTGCGCATTGAGGAAGAACTTGCCGAGCGCGCGCGTTATCCTGGTCGTGAAGCGTTTTATCAACTGAAATGAAATGCGTGTTCTTGCCTGGACGCTGGTGGTGCTGATCGTGCTGCTGCAGTACCCACTTTGGCTGGGCAAGGGCAGCTGGTTGCGCGTGCACGAACTGGAACGCGAAATTGCTGCCCAGAGAACCGCCAACCAGGCTTTGGAAGCGCGCAATGTGCAGTTGGCAGCGGAAGCCCGTGATTTGCATTCGGGTTACGACGCACTCGATGAACGCGCCCGCTTCGAATTGGGTATGGTGCGCAATAACGAAGTCTTTTTTCATGTCATGGAACCGGCGGCTGGCAAATCGCTACCGGCTCCGCCACAGGGTAATCGGCCATGATGACCACGCTTCAGATTGTTCTGGCTATAGTCGCTGTTGTTCTCATCACCATCATCATTGTCTATAACCTGCTGCAAGAGCGACGCTTTCGCAAGGAAGCAGAAAAAATGTTCTCGCACAAGCGGGAAGATGTGATGTTGGGTGAGTCGGTTCACGGTGAAGCCGGTGCGCGCCGCTCCGAATCTCAGATTCATCTGACGGATGACTCGACGCCGTCACCTGAAGTGAAACATGCAGTGGATGCGGCGGAAGCAAAATTGCCGACGATGGACACTTTGCGCCGACCTGACTCCAGCTCAATCCTCAGTTCTCTGGAACCGATCGAATCAGTTGGGCCGGTTGCGCCTTCGGCAAGCCCAGTCAAGCCGGCAATCAGCGTTATGAAGTCTGACAAGGGCGTGGCTTCGCGGCCTGTAAGTCAAGCTGCGCCGGCGGTAAAGACGAAACCAGCGCCGGCACCGGTATCGACGCCCAAACCGGCACTGGCGCCGTATTCCCTGCCGAAGGCTGATCAACCCGAAGCATTAACGGTGAATGTGTCCTCGCCGAGTGGCCTCGATCCGTTGACCGAGTACATCGCCAGATTAAAGTTTGCAGCCCCGGCAACAGCGAATTTCGGTCCGTTGCTGGTCAGCTTGCGTCGGATTGGCAAGCCGGTGCGCGCCTTTGGTCGTCGCGTCGATGGTGCCTGGGAGGCGTTGAGCAGCCATCCGCGCAGTGCACTCGATCTGGTCGAATTCGGTCTGCAACTGGCCGACCGCAGTGGTGCATTGTCACAGGATCAACTCGACATGTTTTCCCGCGCGCTCTATGAGTTTGCCGCTGAAGAAGGCGGTGCGGTGACTTGTCCGGACAAGTCGGAAGCGCTCGAACTGGCGCGTGATCTTGATCTCTTCTGCATGGATGTAGATGTGTTGATCGGTCTTAATCTGGTCTCCGCCGACAGTCGGCCGTTTACCAGCGAGGCAATGCATGGTCTGGCACTGGAATCGAATTTGTCACTTGAGGTAGACGGCAGTTTCCATGCCCGCGACAGTCAAGGCCACACCCTGTTTACCTTGGCCAATCAGGGCGAAGAACCGTTTCCCCGCGATGGTCGTGGCCTGACCACGCACGGGGTGACCTTGTTGTTCGATGTGCCACGCGTTGCTGACGGCCTGTCCGTGTTCGACCGCATGACGCAACTGGGCTTTGATCTGGCCAATCGTCTCGAAGGCCGGTTGGTTGACGACAATGGCCGCGCTGTCAGCGAAGACAGCCTGAACCGTGATCGCAGTCGCCTGTTGGCGTTCTACCATCGCATGGAAGCGCGCGGCATCCCGGCTGGCGGCGAGCGCTCTTTGCGCCTGTTTGTCTAGTTCGTTCTGGTTTGATGACGACCCCCGCAGCCGGGGAGGCGCCTGATCAGACTGCCGCGCGTGTCAGCGCGTTGCGGACTGCGATCAATGAGGCCAACTATCTCTATTACGTGCTCGACGCGCCGACCTTGCCGGATGCTGAGTACGACCGCTTGCTGCGCGAATTGCAGGAGATCGAGTCCGCGCATCCCGAATTGCTGACAGCCGATTCGCCGACTCAACGGGTTGGTGCCGAACCGCTGAAAGCCTTTGCCGAAGTCGCCCATACGATTCCCATGTTGTCGCTCGGCAATGCTTTTTCCGAAGCGGATGTGGTTGCGTTTGATCGACGCGTGCGGGAAGGGTTGGAACGTCAAGCGTTCGATCTTGAAAATGTCGTCGAATATGCAGTCGAACCCAAATTCGATGGCCTGGCGGTTGCGCTGCATTATCAGGATGGCCTTTTCGTGCGCGGTGCGACTCGTGGCGACGGCTTCAGCGGTGAGGATGTCAGTGCCAACCTGCGGACCATCCACAGCATTCCAATGCGTCTGGCGACCGAAGACCCGCCCGCCTGGCTGGAAGTGCGTGGTGAAGTATTGATGTTGCGGCGTGATTTCGAACGGCTGAACGATATCGCGCGGCAGAAGGGAGAAAAAACCTTCGTCAATCCACGTAATGCGGCGGCCGGTAGTCTGCGTCAATTAGACCCACGCATCAGCGCGCAACGTCGTTTGTCGTTCTTTGCTTACGGGGTCGGACGCGTCGAAGGAATGGAATTGCCGGAAACCCACGCCGCTGTGATGGATAGTCTGGCCAAACTTCGCTTGCCGGTGTCCGACCAGCGCGCGGTAGTCAGCGGTGTAGCAGGCTTGATGCACTATTTCACGGCACTCGGCGAGCGGCGCGATCGTTTGCCATTTGACATCGACGGCGCGGTTTACAAGGTCAATCGACTGGCAGATCAGGTTCAGCTTGGCTTCGTCGCCCGTGCGCCGCGATTCGCGATTGCCCACAAGTATCCGGCGCAAGAGGAAATGACTCAGGTCGAGTCGATCGACGTGCAGGTCGGCAGAACTGGCGCCTTGACGCCGGTTGCCCGCCTGAAACCGGTGTTTGTCGGCGGCGTCACTGTCACCAATGCGACGCTGCACAATGAGGATGAAGTTCGGCGCAAGGATGTCCGCGTCGGTGACAGCGTCATTGTCCGGCGCGCCGGGGATGTTATTCCCGAAGTGGCTGGCGTAGTGCTGGATCGACGGCCGATGCGGGATCTGGTGACGCCGCAATATCCGCCGTTCAGCATGCCGCTTGCCTGTCCAGAATGCGGCGCGCCGGTGGTCCGGCTGGAAGGTGAATCGGCGGCGCGCTGTAGCAATGGACTAAGTTGCCCGGCGCAGCGCAAGCAGGCACTGATCCACTTCGTTTCCCGGCGTGCCATGGATATCGACGGTTTGGGGGAAAAACTGGTCGAGCAATTGCTCGAACATGGCTTGATCCAGACGCCAGCCGATCTTTACCGGTTGCAACGCGAGCCATTGGCCGGTCTGGAGCGGATGGCGGAAAAATCCGCCGACAATCTGCTGGCTGCGGTCGAGGCGAGTCGAGGCAGAGATTTGGCGCGATTCATTTTTGCGTTGGGCATTCGCAATGTCGGTGAGCAAACCGCAAAGGATCTGGCGCGACACTTTGGCAGCCTGGAAGCCTTGATGCGAGCTGATTCAGCCACTTTGCAGCAGGTGCCGGATGTCGGTCCGGTGGTGGCGCAATCCATGCAGGCATTCTTTGCTGAGCCGCACAATCAGTCGGTTATCGAGAATCTGCGTCTGGCTGGTGCCTGGAAGGATGGCGAGGCACAACCGACTATTGCCGGTAAATTGTCGGGAAAGACGTTTGTCTTGACCGGCACCCTGCCGACTTTGTCGCGCGATGAGGCCAAAGTCTTGATTGAGAACGAAGGCGGCAAGGTGGTCGGCAGCGTTTCCAGGAAGACCGACTTTGTCGTGGCTGGCGCCGATCCCGGCTCCAAGCTCACAAAAGCGCAAGATTTGGGGATTAGAATCCTGGACCAAGCTACATTTCACGAACTGATTTCACACGGAGAGAAAACATAATGAAACGCGTCACAAAAGCTGTTTTTCCGGCGGCCGGCCTCGGCACCCGATTTTTGCCTGCCACCAAGGCCAACCCCAAGGAAATGTTGCCCATCGTCGATAAGCCGTTGATCCAATATGCGGCGGAAGAAGCTGCTGCAGCAGGTATCACCGATCTGATTTTCATCATTGGACGCAGCAAACGTTCCATCGCCGATCATTTCGATAAGGCGTACGAGCTGGAGGTTGAGCTGGAAACCAAGGGCAAACTGCGTGTACTGGCAGAGTTGCGCGGCATGCTGCCGATCAACGTCAACTGCATCTACATTCGCCAGGCAGAAGCACTCGGTCTTGGTCATGCCGTGTTGTGTGCGCAGCCGGCGGTGAATGATGAGCCGTTCGCGGTGTTGCTGGCCGACGATCTGATCGACGGAAAACCGGGTGTGACCAAGCAGATGTGCGATCTGTACAGCTATTACCAATGCTCTTTGATCGGCGTGCAGAACGTTGACCCGAGTGAAACCGCGTCTTACGGTATTGTTGCCGCCGAACCGATGGCGGAACGGCTGTCGCGGGTGACCCAGATCGTCGAAAAACCGAAGCCGGAAGTGGCTCCGTCAAATCTGGCGGTTGTCGGGCGCTATGTATTGACGCCCCGCATCTTCCACCATCTGCGCCATATCGAACGTGGCGCCGGAAACGAGTTGCAGCTGACTGACGGTATCGCCGCGTTGCTGAAGGAACAACAGGTGTTGGCGTACGAGTTTGAAGGCAAGCGTTACGATTGCGGCAGCAAACTGGGTTATCTTGAGGCCACAGTTGAGTTTGCATTGGCGCACAGCGAAGTCGGCGCCGAGTTCAAGGCGTATTTACAGCAAAAATACTGCGCCGAGTGCGAGCCGAAATAATCCTGGTATTTACATCGGTGCAGGTGCGCGGGAGCTTCCGAAGAAGACTTTTCCGCGCACATCGGCACTGTCTGGCCCCATCAGGTAGAGCAGATTGGGCAACAGATCATTCAGTTGCGGCAGGATGTCTTTCGCTTCGCCAGGGTGGGTTTTTGCCCGTTGCGGTGAATTGATCGGGCCGGGAATCAGCAGATTGATGCGCATCGGTGTATCGGACCATTCGTCGGCCTGAACTTTGAAATAGGCTTCGAGTGCGGCTTTTGACACCGCAAATCCCCCCCAGTAGGCAACCGGGCTGTGGCCGTGTGTTTCGCCAACCATAATCACCGAGGCGTGATCGCTGGCCTCAAGGTAGTTCGCGCACGCACGATTGATGGCGGCTGGGGCGGCGGCATTGACCTTGAACAGCTTGCTCCAGCTTTCAACACTTTCCAGCGCTTGCGGTGCAAGTGTGTCAAACGCGGCGGCACAATGCAGGATGCCGTCGAGGCGGCCTATCTGATAGCCGATTGCCTGCGCCATGGCGGAGAAATCGGCATCCCCTGCGGTGGCCAGATCCATCGGAAAGATCGCTGGTTGCGGGCCACCAATGGCGAGAATCTCGTCATAGACCTGTTCCAGCTTATTGATCGAACGGCCTAGCAGGATGACGGTGGCGCCATGCCGGGCATAATCGATGGCGGCAGCGCGGCCAAGGCCCTGGCTGGCGCCGGTGACCAGGATGGTTCGGTTTTTGAGGAGATCGGGGGCGGCAATGTAAGTGGTCATTTTAGGTCGGCAAGGATCAGTCGCGCGCATTCTACGCCGCTACGCACGGCGCCTTCGAGAGTGGCGGGATAGGTAAGGCCGGTATTCGCGCCGGCGGTGTAATCGCCGGCCAGGTAGCATCCCGGCAGCAATGTGCGATTGGCTGGGCGTGGCATGTCGGGTGTACAGGTGTAGGTGGCACGTTTCTCAATGATGGTCTTCCATGCCAGCAATTCGGGTAACGGGCCGAAACGAGCGGCCAGTAAGGATAGATAGTCATCGCGCAGTTGTTCCGCCGGCAGTCCCAAGTGAGGTCCATCGGCGCTGGTCACCAGGGAAACGACGCCCGGTGCAATGTCGTTACGCTCGAACACCCAGGGCGCCTGGCTGTCACCCAGGCCGAGCATCGGGAAGGGAAGCGAAAGCGGTTCTGCAAAGCGTAGCCACAGCGTCAGGATGGGTTGCCAAGTGTAGCTATTCACTTGCTCGGCCACGCTGGCGAGTTCCGGCAAACCGGTCAGCAATGCCGGCAGGTGGGCCGGGTGCGGGGCCAAGACCACTTGAGTCGCCATGAATTCCGGCCCTGCCAATTGAAAGCCTTGATCGACGCGGGTGATCGATTCAACCCTGCTGCTGGTATGAATCTCGCATTGGCGCTGGCTGAGATAGGTCAGCCCGGCATCGCCCAACAGCGTGCCCAGATCGGTTCGATTGAACAGCAGGTCGCTGTCGGCACGCGTACCGGCCAGGCTATCGCGCAGGACGTTACAGAACACCTGGGCGGAAGCCTGCTGGAGTGGCGTGTTGAGGGCAGCAATGCACAGCGGTGCCCAGAGCTTTTCAATCAGATTCCGAGGTTGGTGCTGGTGCGCAAGCAATTCGCTGACTGGTTGGTCAGCCGCCAGAACGAAGTCGATTGCTTGCAGGTGGCGCATGAAACGCGCCGCAGCCAATTTGTCGCGCAGACTCAAACCTGCGGCGAGGAGTAATCCAAATGCCAGGTGCAGCGGTTTCGGCAGATGGGGCAATTGCAGTCGAAATCCGGGCATGCCGAGTCGCAGCGGCCTGCGTTCCAGGTGCAGAGTGGTGCCAAGTCGGTTCATCAGCCGCAGCGTTTCGCGATAGGCGCCGATCAACAGATGCTGGCCGTTGTCGATCTTCAAACCATCCCAATCGACCCGGCGGGCGCGTCCACCAAGTTGTTTTGCAGCTTCGAACAGGGTCACCGGAATGCCTTGATCGGCAAGTTCGACGGCACAGGCGATGCCAGCCCAACCGCCGCCGACGATGGCGACTTGCTTCGCCGGCATGACTGTCAGCCTTTGAACCAGGTGCGCCAGGCTAGCCAGAGCTTGCGCAGCGGCGTTAGCGAAGTGCGCCGATCAAGTACCTGGAAGCCATCGGCCTGAATTTCTTCCAGCAGGGCGTGATAGATCGCCGCCATGATCAGGCCGGGACGTTGCGCCTTGCGGTCAGCTTTAGGCAACAAGGCCATTGCTTCGGCGTAGGTTTGCCGAGCACGTTCGGTCTGGAAGGTCATCAGTTTGCGGAAGTTGTCGCTCATTCTGGCCTGCATCAGATCCGCAGGGCTGACACCGAATTGCGCTAGTTCATCGGCTGGCAAGTAGATACGGTTACGTCTGGCATCCTCGCCGACATCACGGATGATGTTGGTGAGTTGGAAAGCCAGGCCGAGTTTATTGGCGTATTTCAGCGTGGCGCGGTCAGTCATGCCGAAAATGGATGCCGCGACTTCGCCCACCACACCGGCAACACGGTGGCAGTAAAGTCGCAGCGATTTGAAATCCGGATAACGCACCGGCTGGCCGTTGGCGAAATCCAGGTCCATTTCCATACCGTCGATGATTTGTTCGAACGCGTCCTGAGGCAGATGGAAAGGGGCAATGGTTTCGGCTAACGCGAGTGTCACCGGATGTTCGGGCGATCCATCGTAAAGCCGTGCAATTTCGTCACGCCACCAGGCGAGCTTGGTGCGCGCCAGATTGACGTCCTGGCATTCATCGGCGATGTCATCCACCTCACGGCAGAAGGCATAGAACGCGGTGATCGCGCGGCGTCGGTCGGGCGGCAGGAAGCGGAAGCTGTAATAGAAGCTGGAACCGCTGGCGACGGCCTTGGCCTGGCAATAGTCATGCGGATTCATCGCTGCCTGCATCTCAGTGTCCACAACCGCCACTGCTGCAAGATGTCGACTTGCTGGTGCGTTGTTGTTGGGTAAAAGTGGCGCGCCAAAGCATATAAAGCCAGTCTTTCCAGCCCAGTTTCGGGCGTTGTTGGAACATGTCGCCGCGACTTGCGTGCAATTGCATCAGGATGCGTTCGCCACCCAGGATGATCAAGCGCATTTCAAAACCGATGCGTCCCTTCAATGCAAGGCCGAGTGGCGCACCGGCTTGCAACATGCGGCGGGCGCGTTCGATCTGGCCTTTCATGAATTGCTGCCACAACGCGTCGCAACGACCTTCTGCAATCTGGCGTTCGCTGATGCCGAACTTGGTCATGTCGTCCTGCGGCAGATAGATACGGTTCTTTTGCCAGTCGATCGCCACATCCTGCAGGAAGTTGATCAATTGCAGTGCTGAGCAGATGCCGTCTGACCAGGCTTGATGTTTTGCATCCTCGTCACCATACAGTTTGAGCAGCAGACGGCCGATCGGATTGGCAGAGCGCTTGCAATAATCCATCACCTCGCCGAAATGGGCGTAGCGGTTCTGCGTGCAGTCTTGCTCGAAAGCGGACAGCAGGTCGTGAAACAGCGGGTAGGGTAGGTTGAATTCTTTGATGTACGGCGCCAGTGCCTTGAACACTGGGTGTTGTACCTTCTCTCCGCGTTCCAGCGCATCCAGATGCACATGGTATTCCGCCAGTTTTGCTAGCCGCACGTCCGCCGCATCGTTGCCTTCGTCGGCAAAATCATCGGCGCTGCGAGCAAAGGCATAAATTGCTCGAATCGGTGCGCGCAGGCGGGTCGGCAGGAAAAAAGAGCCGACGGGAAAGTTTTCGTAATGTCCTGGTGTCATCAAATTATCTGGCATGTCTTTATTCATTTTAATGAAATCATACGGTTACGATGTTTTCCCAACGGGGACAGCTGGCGGGAAAGGGGGCGCTTAGTTTACACTTAGCCGTTTTTGCGAAAGTGGCGGAATTGGTAGACGCACTGGATTTAGGTTCCAGCGCCTATGGCGTGGGGGTTCGAGTCCCCCCTTTCGCACCATTAATTCTGGGTCGCATGACCGCCAATACCTTGAATTTGTCGTTAATCCCGCAAGTGATTTTGACGGCAATGTTCATAAACCATCCGGTTTTCCGGGGTTTTGGCAGATTGACAACCTGGCATGAATATTGATCATTCAAGGAAAACCTTATGACTGCAACCGTGGAAATTCTTGACGGCCTCAATCGCCGCCTCACTCTCAATGTCAACCAGGCCGCTATCCAGGCTGAGGTGAGTAAGCGCCTGAATCAAGTGGCGCGGACGGTACGCATGGACGGTTTCCGTCCCGGTAAGGCACCTAAGAATCTGGTTGCCGCTCGCTATTCAGGCGAAATACGTAATGAGGTATTTGGCGAGGCCCTGCAACAGGAATTCAGCAGCGCAATCCAATCCAACAACCTGCATGTGGCCGGTTATCCGCAATTCTCTCCGGCTGATGGTGGTGCTTTCAACGCGACTTTCGAGGTTTTTCCGGAAATCAAGTTGGGCGATCTGTCGCAGATCCAGGTGAGCCGCCCGGTAGTCGAGGCAACTGATGCCGATGTTGATCGCACTCTTGATGTTTTGCGCAAGCAGCGAGTGACATACCACGCAGTCGAGCGTGAAGCGCAGCAGGGTGACCGTGTTCATGTCGATTACATCGGCCAGATTGATGGTGTCGCTTTTCCCGGTGGTGAAGCCAAGGATTTCCCGGTTGTGCTGGGTGAGGGCCGTACCTTGCCGGCTTTTGAAGGAAGCCTGACGGGAATGAAGACCGGTGAAAGCAAGTCGTTCGATGTGACTTTCCCTGATGATTACTTCGCCAAGGAACTTGCCGGCAAGACCGCGAACTTCAATGTCACGGTCAAATCTGTGCATGAAGCCAAGATGCCCGAGGTGGATGCCGACTTTGCCAAGAGTCTGGGTGTCGCCGATGGCGATGTAGCGCGTCTGCGCGATGAAATTCGGACCAATCTGGCGCGTGAAGCCAAGCGTCGCGTGCAAGCCAAGGTGAAGGAGCAAGTGCTCAACGGCTTGCTCGAAGCGACACCGATCGACGTGCCGAGCAACCTGGTCGCGATGGAGCGCACAGCGTTGATGGAAAAGGCGGTTACCGATCTGAAGGCGCGCGGCATGAAAGAAGCCGACATCAAGTTGAGCGATAGCGTATTTGAACCTCAGGCTAAACGCCGAGTCTGTCTTGGCTTGCTGATGGATACGATTGTCATCGAGCAGAAAATCATTGCAGGTGAAGACCAGGTTCGGGCCATGGTCGATGAGTTTGCGCAAAGCTATGAAGACCCGTCTGAAGTGGTTGGCTGGTATTACCAGGATTCCACCCGCTTGAAAGAAGCCAAAGCGCTGGTGCTGGAAGAAAATATTGTTAATTGGTTGTTGGGACAGGCTCAAGTGACCGATGTGCCGACAACCCTCGAAGCCTTGATGGGGAATGTTTGATGAATAACTGGACGCAGGAACCTTCCGGCCTGGGGCACATCCCCATGGTCATTGAGCAGAGCGGTCGGGGTGAGCGTGCCTACGACATCTATTCGCGTCTGTTAAAAGAACGCGTGGTATTCATGGTCGGAGGGGTAAACGATATGACCGCCAACGTGGTGGTCGCCCAGTTGCTTTTCCTGGAATCGGAAAACCCTGACAAGGATATTTATCTGTACATCAATTCGCCTGGTGGTTCGATTACTTCCGGGATGGCAATTTACGACACGATGCGCTTCATCAAGCCGGATGTATCCACCTTGTGCATTGGTCAAGCAGCCAGCATGGGCGCCTTTCTGCTTTCCGCCGGCACCAAGGGCAAGCGCTTCGTGCTGCCCAATTCGCGTGTGATGATCCATCAACCTCTGGGCGGTTTTCAGGGGCAGGCAACGGATATTGAAATCCATGCCAGGGAAATCCTCTACTTGAAGGAAAAACTCAACGGTTTGCTGGCTGAGCATACGGGTCAACCGATTGAAACCATTGAACGTGATACCGACCGCGATAATTTCATGAGTGCAGAAACGGCAGTGGCTTATGGTTTGGCAGACAAGGTTCTGGCAAATCGTAACGACCCCGCGTAAACTTGACTGAAATTATCGGGTATTAGATTTTCTTTACGCACGGAGCCCAACATGGCCGAGAAATCAGGCGACGAAAAACTGCTGTATTGCTCCTTCTGCGGTAAAAGCCAGCATGAAGTCCGCAAACTCATTGCTGGTCCCAGCGTATTCATTTGCGACGAATGCGTTGATCTTTGTCTCGACATCATTCGCGAAGATGTCGGCAAGGAAACCGACAAGGAAACCGGTGACCAGTTGCCAACGCCACAGGAAATCAGCGCGGTGCTGGACCAATATGTCATTGGTCAGGCGACCGCCAAGCGTGCGTTGGCGGTGGCGGTTTACAACCACTACAAACGTTTGCGTCAGCCTGGCGGCAGCAAAGACGACGAAGTCGAGCTGGCCAAAAGCAATATTTTGCTGATCGGTCCGACGGGTTCCGGCAAGACACTGCTGGCTCAAACGCTGGCGCGTCAGTTGAATGTGCCGTTCGTGATTTCAGATGCCACGACACTGACCGAAGCTGGATACGTGGGTGAAGACGTTGAGAACATCATCCAGAAGCTGTTGCAGAAGTGTGATTACGACGTCGAAAAGGCAAAGAACGGCATTGTTTACATCGATGAAATCGACAAGATTTCACGTCGTTCGGAAAACCCGTCGATCACCCGCGACGTTTCCGGCGAAGGCGTGCAACAAGCACTGCTCAAGTTGATCGAAGGTACGGTTGCTTCGATACCGCCGCAGGGCGGGCGCAAGCACCCGAATCAGGAATATATCCAGGTTGACACCACCAATATCCTGTTCATCGTCGGCGGTGCATTCAGTGGCCTGGAGCGCGTGATTCGTGATCGCACAGAGAAGTCCGGTATTGGTTTTGGCGCTGAAGTGAAGAGCAAGGACAACCGCAAGGATATTGGCGAAATTTTCCGCATGGTAGAGCCGGAAGACTTGATCAAGTTCGGCCTGATCCCGGAATTCGTCGGTCGCCTGCCGGTCATCGCGACGCTGGAAGAACTTGATGTGACCGCGTTGAAACAGATTTTGACCACGCCGAAAAACGCGTTGACGCGGCAGTTCGAGAAGCTGTTCCAGATGGAAGGGGTTGATCTCGAATTCCGTGAAGAGGCGTTGACCGCCATCGCCAATCGCGCCATCAAGCGCAAGACCGGCGCGCGTGGCCTGCGATCCATCATTGAGCATGCATTGTTGGACATCATGTTCGAATTGCCCGGCATGAAGGATGTGTCAAAAGTTGTCGTGGATGAAAAGACCGTAATTGGCGAAGGCAAGCCTTTGCTGATTTATGCTGAGCAAGCCAAAGCCGCTGGTTGAAGGCTCTTTTTGTAATTTGCGCCGCCGGGTTGAAATCACTCCCGGCGGTCTCATGTAGTCCAAACTGCATCGTTAGCAAGACTGCCGGAGAATACCATGAGCCAAATCGCACAATTCGCTGACCCCGTTACCCTGCCGCTGTTGCCATTGCGCGACGTGGTGGTATTCCCGCACATGGTGATTCCGCTGTTTGTCGGCCGCCCCAAGTCGATAAAGGCGTTGGAAATTGCGATGGAGAGCGGCAAACACATTCTGCTGGTGGCGCAAAAATCTGCTGCCAAGGATGAGCCCAGTTTTGATGACCTGTATCAGGTCGGCGCTATTGCCAGCATTTTGCAGATGTTGAAGCTGCCCGATGGCACCGTGAAAGTGCTGGTTGAAGGCAATCTGCGCGTCGCGGTGGAAGAATTTATCGAAGCCGACACCCACTTCCTGGCCCGCGGCAAGCGATTGCCGGAGACCGGTAACGAAGATCCGGAAATCGAAGCCATGCGGCGTGCACTGCTGGCACAGTTCGACAACTACGTCAAACTCAACAAAAAGATTCCACCGGAAATCCTCGCTTCGCTGGCTGGTATCGACGATGCCGGACGTCTGACTGACACCATTGCCGCGCATCTGCCGCTGAAGCTGGAGCAGAAGCAGGCCATCCTGGAGATGACCGACCTGAAGGCGCGTCTGGATCATCTGATGGGCTTCATGGAAACCGAGATCGACATCCTTCAGGTTGAAAAACGTATCCGTGGCCGCGTCAAGCGCCAGATGGAAAAGAGCCAGCGTGAGTATTATCTGAATGAGCAGGTCAAGGCGATCCAGAAGGAACTCGGCGATGTTGACGAGACCGGCGATGTCGATGAACTCGACAAACGCATCAAAGCGGCTCACATGTCGCGTGAAGCCGTCAAAAAAGCCGAGTCAGAACTTAAAAAGCTGAAAATGATGTCGCCCATGTCGGCTGAAGCCACCGTGGTGCGGACTTACATCGAAACATTGATCAACCTGCCGTGGCGGAAGAAGACCAAGATTTCCAAGAGCCTGGAAACGGCGATGGATGTGCTGAATGCCGACCATTACGGCCTGGAAAAGGTGAAGGAGCGCATTGTTGAATATCTCGCGGTGCAGCAGCGAGTAGACAAGCTGAAAGCGCCGATCCTGTGTCTGGTTGGTCCGCCCGGTGTCGGCAAGACTTCGCTCGGACAGTCCATCGCCCGAGCCACAAATCGTAAATTTGTGCGCATGGCGCTAGGTGGCGTACGCGACGAAGCCGAGATTCGCGGTCATCGGCGTACCTACATCGGTTCCATGCCGGGAAAGATACTGCAAAGTCTGACCAAGGCAACGGTTCGTAACCCATTGTTTTTGCTGGATGAAGTCGACAAGATGGGGCAAGACTTTCGTGGCGATCCGTCATCCGCGCTGCTTGAAGTGCTTGATCCAGAGCAGAACCATACCTTCCAGGACCATTACGTCGAAGTCGATTACGATCTTTCAGACGTGATGTTCGTCGCTACCGCCAACTCACTCAATATTCCGGCTCCGTTACTGGATCGGATGGAGGTCATTCGGTTATCAGGCTACACAGAAGACGAGAAGGTCAATATCGCCCAACGTTATTTACTGCCGAAGCAGATGAAGAATAACGGCCTGGCAGAGACCGACCTGAACGTCAGCGAAGCAGCGCTGCGCGACATCGTTCGTTATTACACCCGCGAATCCGGTGTGCGCAGCATGGAACGCGAAGTGTCGAAAATTTGTCGCAAGGCTGTTACTGCGCTGGCATTGAAGAAGGCCAAAGGCAAGATCAGCGTCACACCGCGCAACCTAGAAAAATACCTTGGCGTGCAACGATTCACTTACGGCATGGCCGAGAAAAACAATCAGGTCGGGCAAGTGACGGGTTTGGCCTGGACTGAGGTCGGTGGCGAATTGCTGACTATCGAAGCATCGCGTATGCCAGGCAAAGGCAATATCACCCGAACCGGCCAACTTGGCGACGTGATGAAAGAATCCATTGAAGCTGCCCGCACTGTGATGCGCAGTCGTGCCAAATCATTGGGTATCAGCGTGGAAATGTTCGAAAAGAACGACATGCATATTCATATGCCGGAAGGTGCGACACCGAAGGATGGCCCGTCAGCTGGTGCTGCAATCACTACTGCAATGGTCTCCGTATTCACCCAGATTCCGGTGCGTTGTGATGTTGCAATGACTGGCGAAATAACGTTGCGTGGCGAAGTATTGCCAATTGGTGGTTTGAAGGAAAAACTGCTGGCTGCGCACCGAGGTGGTATCAAGAAGGTGCTGATTCCAGAAGGAAACGTTAAGGATTTGACAGAGATTCCAGACAACATCAAGAACCGACTTGAAATCCAGCCAGTTAAATGGATCGAACAGGTTTTGCAAGCGGCACTAGAAAGTATGCCGATTCCTTTGCCTGAGGAGGTAGTAGCCGAGACTCCGGCCCCGACACCAGCTGCAACCGAGCCACCGGCTGTAATCAAGCATTGACGCGGGCTGGCGTGCTTGCTATAAAACGCCGCTTGGAAATACATTTCTACCTTTTTTGATTGCAAGGGAGGATTTTGTGAATAAGTCTGAACTGGTTGACGCGATAGCGCTTTCTGCCGATATTTCTAAAGCCGCTGCTGGCCGAGCTTTGGATGGGGCCATGGATGCAGTCAAGAAGGCCTTGAAAAAGGGTGAAATGGTGACTTTGGTTGGGTTTGGCTCATTTTACGTCGGCAAGCGCGCCGCGCGGACAGGCCGCAATCCTCGTACGGGTGATGAGATCAAGATCAAAGCAGCCAAAGTGCCAAAATTCCGTCCTGGCAAGGGCTTGAAGGATTCATTGAAGTAACTTTAACAAAGGGTGCTTAGCTCAGTTGGTAGAGCGTCTGCCTTACACGCAGAATGTCAGCGGTTCGAGCCCGTTAGCACCCACCAGATTTTTGAGAAGTAATAGATTTCGGCGGCTTAACAAGTCGCCGTTTTTTTTGCCAAGTGTGAAAGTTTCCTGAACCTGCCTTGAATTTATATTGATGTTCGGTTGATACAAGTTGGGTGGGTCAAGGTGGTTGAAGCCCCCATTCCATACAGTTGATATGATGAAATATGGCCGAATTCGTGATGCAGCTATTGCCGGAATGGGGTTAGTTACCTATAATGCTTGGACTTCGCAGCCGATTCTTTTTAAACGGTTTTTGCAGTAGTCAGTTAGCAAATTGGAGTGGTAGTTCAGTTGGTTAGAATACCGGCCTGTCACGCCGGGGGTCGCGGGTTCGAGTCCCGTCCACTCCGCCAACACCCTACTAAACAGATGTTTTGCTTAAGCAAAACATCTGTTTTTTATTTTCCCGTATTTTCCCCCATATCAGCAATATACAAACCTTCACATGAAGGGCTGTTTTCAATGGATACTATTCATTCAAACTGCTCATTAGGGGGTGATGTGTCTCAAACTAGTCCAATACCACCGCATGTTTCCGCATCTGGTCATGATCTGAGCCCGCTTTCTGATGTTGAGCGGGAGCGCTGTGTCTCGCGATTGAATGAGGAAGAAAGAAGGGTGATTTTGCATCAGGGCACGGAACCTCCATTTTGTGGCGGTTTGCTCGCAAACAAAGCCAGTGGCGTCTATCACTGTCGTTTGTGTGATTTGCCACTTTTTCGTTCTGACGCCAAATTCGAGTCGGGAACGGGTTGGCCGAGTTTTTATCAGGCATTTGACCCTGAACATGTGCGAGTCGTGCGTGATGTTAGCCACGGGATGATTCGAGATGAGATTCGTTGTGCGCGTTGCGACGGCCATCTCGGTCATGTCTTCGATGATGGTCCGCCGCCGACTGGGCAGCGCTATTGCCTTAACTCTGTTTCGTTGAGTTTTGTCGAAAATTCTTAATGGTAAGTCAGTTCCGACCAGCGCTTCTCTTCAATCAGTGTTTGTTTGAATGCTTGCCATTGCGACTCTGATCCAGCCATTTTCGCCATGCTTGCATCGAAGGCGGCCGCAATTTTCTTGATGCCGGCAAGATAAACATGGGTCTTCGGCTCTTGCAGGAGTGCCCATATTTCGCTGGCATTCGCTTCGACTCCATTATTCAGCGCATCACCTTCATCATTTAGCACACCCTTGCTGAGCGATTGAATCGCCTTGAATGTCGCTTGATCGTAGTAATTGGCCAGATCGTGATTGATGTCATTCATGTAGAGCATCTCAGCGCCCGTTTTAGCTCCGTAGAACAGACGTACCTTGCCATCCCATTGGCCTTGTTCCTGATAAACCAGGCGCAGGAATGCTCGGAAAGGAGCGATTCCGGTGCCGGTGCCCAACATCAGCAGGTTGCTGGTCTTGTCAGCGGGAATGCGGAACGGGCTGCGGTGCGGACCGGTGATGCTGATCTTGTCGTCTGGTTGCGCATTGCATAGATAGTTTGAAGCTTCGCCAGGATATTGCTCGCCTGAGACTTCATCGATGTAGAAACAGCGGCGAACCAGCAATTCAAGTTCAACGCCTTCACTGTCAGCTGATTTGTTGGCATTGGCAATGGTGTAGTAGCGGTGATGTGTTTTGTTGCCAAACGGATGCGGACCCGGGGTCAGGATGCCGATGTTCTGACCCTCCAGAAAGTAGAAGGCCGGGGTGTTGATGCGCAGCACAATCAGTCGGACTTCGTCAGTGGATTCCGGAGTGACGCGTTGGCTGGATTGAATGATGGCTTCTGTGGTTTCTGTTTCACTGACGTTCGCTGCAAGATCAGTCATGGTATTGAATCCGGAAGGTTGAGGAAAATCGGTTGAAAAATGTGATGCCCAATCAAGCGTATTCTCAATGCTGCAAACGCACAATTTCAATCTGTACGTGATTTATTTTTTGCTGCCTATTCCCTATTTTGTCGTGCCAATGCCGCCCGCAGTTCGGCAACTTCCAGTTCTAGTCGTTCAACTCTGCTTTCCAGGTCGGAAGGCGGCGCGACAGGCATTGCCGCAGAAACGGCGCTGTTGCTGTCCGCCGTTGGCATGCCGCACAGCAGATGAGCCCAGCGTTGCTCTCGAGCGCCAGGTTGTCTGGGTAGTTTGATGACCATTGCGCCACTATCTCTTTCCGCCAGTTCTTCGAGAAAGGCTTCAACACTGGATGCATCAGCAAAGCGATGCAGGCGTTCGGTGTTGGCGCGCAATTCACTGGCGGTTTGCGGGCCTCGCAACATCATAATGGCGAGTAGATCAACGCTGGCGGCGGGTAGGTCAAACACTTTGGCGAAATTGTGGGCGTATCGCAGTACCCGGCCGGAGGCGCCATAACTTTCCATGATCAAAGTCCGGCTGCGCAGTTCTTCGAGCGAGCTCTGGATCTCGCTTTCGGACAGCGACATGACCGGATCACGCGAGGTTTTCTGATTGCAGCCAGCGGTCAGACTGTTGACTGTGAGCGGATAGGCGTCTGGCGTGGTTTTCGCTTTTTCGATCAATACGCCAAGGATGCGGGCTTCGTTGGCTGAAAGGTGTTGCGGCATGAAGGTTTCCGTCACAAAACAGATCAATCCGGCAGATTGTTGGTTGGGCCTTTGTCCTTGGTAATCAGATACATACCTACGCCAGCCAACCCCATCCAAACAACTACTGCCCAACCACCAAGCATTTCGGACAGGGGGCCGAGGAAAAACATCATTGCCAAGGCCAGACCGAGCAGACCATTGCCAATCCAGAAGGTGGGTTTTTGATGCGGATCGTTCATGTCGGTGTCTCTTCGCGGAGTTTGAAGAATGGACAGTGTGTTTCGCCCCCGGCTTGGCGAATCAGTTCTTCGCTGAAGTCGGCGTAAGTGCGATGCAGACTGTTGCGTGCGGCATCCTCTTCGAAGCGCTGGCAGTCCTTTGCCAGTGGGCAATGTGAAGTCATGCAGTAGGTTAGCGACATTCGGTTACTGGTTTGCCTTTGGTTTATACGGTTTGGTGGCGGTGCGTGCGGATTTCCTGATGATTGGTTTGAATACAATTTCCGCTCTGCGGTTTGGTGCCAGGCAGGTAATGGTGGCATCGGTTGGCGTGCCGGTGCAGTTGATCAGCGGGAATTTTTCACCTTTGGCTTGAATCTCGATGCGCTTCGCTGGCTTGCCTTTTTCGATCAGATATTTCTTGACAGCTTCCGCCCGCAACAATGACAGCTTTTCGTTGTAGGGATCTGGTCCCAGACGGTCGGCGTGGCCGGTAACCAGAATAGGTTCGTTGGTCGATGCCTGCTTAATCCAGCTATCCAGCATGCTACGGCCCAGCGGGGTCAATTCAGCGCTGTCGAACTCGAAATGTGCCAATGTGTCCTGCCCGGCCTTTTCGGCTTCAGCGTGTGCCAATTCAGCTTGCTTGGCGATGTCGGCTTCAATCGGGCTGGCGGGCGTGGTGGTGATTGCCGTGTCGAGCAGGGTTGCCGGCGCGGTTTGAACCGTGACGGCCGGTGCATCTGCGGTGGTTACCTGCGCCACAGGCTGTTCGAGCGGCTTGACCTCAACCATAGGCGGTATTTGCACGGTGGTTGCTTCGGGTTGCGCAGCAATAGCAGTGCTGACATCTTCGGCAACAGGTGTGACAGTGGTTTCAGCAACAGGTGCACTCGACGGTTCGGCTATGACTGGGCTGCCAACTGAAGTTACGGCTTGCTCAGTGGGGGGCGAGGCGGTTTCAGCGCTGATTGTTGGGTTGTTGTCCGCTTTGGACTCGACGATGATTTCAGGCCTTGCATCCGGTTTTGCCTCCGGCATCAATGTGTCGATGGGCTGCGTCACCGTTGGAATGGTGGGTATGGGCGCTGCTTCGATGACGGGTTCCGGCTTGATTGCGGCAAAGACTGGTGGTTTAACCGGCGCATCCGGGGTCTTTGTCGGTTCGTTGTCCGGGACTTTGGTTGTCATGGCCGATATAGCGGGGGATGCGGGCAATGCGCTGTTGCCAATGGGGAAATGCCCATACAAATAGGTCAAATAGGGATTGTCGCTGAACTGGTTGGGTATGGCCGGAGGAGGCAGTGTATTGGGAACAAATGCGTTGGGTGCGAAGGTATTCGGCACCAACGTACTCGGTGTAAACGCGTTGGACACAAACGCATTAGGCACAAACGTATTGGGTGCGGACGTAAATTGAGCATACGGCCATGCCTGGAGGGTGGGTGGCCCAAGCGGAATCTGAACCACTTGTTCGGCGCTGGGCGAATTGCAAGTCGGGTCAGGTTTTGCAAGGCCAATTGGCTGACAAAGATTCTGCCCATTGGGCAGCAACTGGCAGAACTGAGTAATGGCGTAAATGATCAGCCGCGAACAGACGTCATCGGCAGCGTGGACAGTAGCGGGCAGAGCGGTTGCCGTTGAGATCAACGCAACAGCCAACACATTTGGTTTCATGTTATCCCTAGATTATTCAATAGGTTAAGTAGCAGGTTGTGTCGCTTTTGAGCGTCCTGACCGGGCGCTTGACAGGGATTGATTCCTAATTGTTACTACGACAGCTGTTAGACCGGCAGTGTTGGTTTTGCTAGCTGAAAAATCAAGACTTATGCCTCTTCCTGATGGATGTCGGGTCGATAACGCAGCCTGAATCCTGCACCTTATCTACAGTAATCCGGCTGACTGGAATATTGCTTGCCCACGTCCTCTACTCATGTCACCAACCGTGAGATTCTGAAAACGTGGGTCATACTGCTTCGCTGTGATTAATCCCAGGCCAAAGCGCCGCCGGTCTGGTATTCGGTGACGCGGGTTTCGAAGAAGTTCTTCTCCTTCTTCAGATCAATCATCTCCGCCATCCACGGGAAAGGGTTGCCGGCGCCGGGATACAGTTCATCGAGGCCGATCTGGGTAGCGCGACGGTTGGCGATGAAGCGCAGGTATTCTTTGAACATTGGCGCATTCAGACCGAGCACGCCACGCGGCATGGTGTCCTCGGCATACTGGTATTCCAGCGCCACGGCTTTCTCGAACATGCCTTTCAGTTCGGCCTTGAACTCGTTGGTCCACAGAGTCGGGTTTTCCAGCTTGATCTGGTTGATCATGTCGATGCCGAAATTGCAGTGCATCGACTCGTCGCGCAGGATGTATTGATACTGCTCGGCGGCGCCGGTCATCTTGTTCTGCCGCCCCAGCGCCAGAATCTGCACGAAGCCGACATAGAAGAACAGGCCTTCCATGATGCAGGCAAACGCGATCAGACTCTTCAGGAAGGCCTGATCAGTCTCGTGCGTGCCGGTCTTGAAGGTCGGGTTGGACAGCACATCGATGTAAGGCAGCAGGAATTCATCCTTGGCCTGGATGCTGCTGACCTCGTGATAGGCGTTGAAGATTTCGCCTTCGTCCAGGCCCAGGCTTTCGACGATGTATTGGTAAGCGTGGGTGTGGATGGCCTCCTCGAACGCCTGGCGCAGCAAATACTGGCGGCATTCCGGCGCGGTAATCTGGCGATAGGTGCCGAGCACGATGTTGTTGGCGGCCAGGCTGTCGGCAGTGACGAAGAAACCCAGGTTACGCTTGATGATGTGGCGCTCGTCCTCGGACAGCCCGTTGGGGTCTTTCCAGGTCGCGATATCGCGGTTCATGTTCACTTCCTGCGGCATCCAGTGGTTCGCGCAGGCGGCGATGTATTTTTCCCAGGCCCATTTGTACTTGAACGGCACCAACTGATTCACGTCGGCCTTGGCGTTGATGATCAGCTTGTCCTCCACGCGCACGCGGCGATGGGCGATGTTATCTGCGGCTGGCTTGGCAGTGGGAGCAGGAGGCGCGGAGTAGGCCATGCTGGGCGACTTCAAATCGATGCCCAGCGTGACCGTCTGTAACTGCGGCATAGCCGGCATTGCGGGAGCAGCAGGCCGAAAAGCGGGTTGTACGCTTGGGGTGTAATCATCTTCAAAATTCAGCATGGGTTGCTCCTTGATTGGTCGGTGTTTGGTTGGTGTTCGGACAGGTTGGGCGTGATCAGTAAATCAGCGACGAACTTGGATTGATGATGACGATGATTTCGAAGGCCTCGGCTAACGCCTCAAGGCGCACGTCTTGCAGGTCTTCAAGGGAAACATCGAGGGTTTCTTGGGCGCAGGGGTTAAAGCCAGGCACCCAGGTGAAGGTGTCTTTGCGTTGTTTCAGGCAAGGCGAAAGACTGGTGGCGATGTCATTCGCAATGTGGAGGATGGCTACCTCACGTTGATTCGAGGCGGCCGCCACTTCAGGCTTCAGTTGCAGCTTGACCGCAGTACAGATTGACAACGGCAATGACCAGTTGGTCAGCAACGCCGCACCGAGTTCCGCATAAGTAAAGCCAAAAGCGCGTTGTTCCGCCGCCACCAGGTCTTGATCGCATTCCAGTTTCTCGCTCAACAAGGCACGGTATTCGTCGGGGCGGCGCGTGTAAAAAACCAGACGGCCAACGCCATGCAGCAGACCACTGAGAAAAAGGCTCTCGGTATCGTGCATGTGCACAAACCGTCCCAGCAACTGCGCCGCAACACCACTGGTGATGCTGTTGTCCCAGAAGCTGGTCATGTCGACAAACTCTTCCGGGATGTCGGCAAAGACCTGCGTCACCGAAGTAGCCAGCACCAGATCGCGCAAAGCACGATGACCAATCAGATCGACAGCGCGGGAGACGCTGCCCACCTTGCCGTGTTGGCCAAGCAACGGGCTATTCGCCAGTCGCAGCACATTGCTGGCCAAACCTGGATCAAGTTCCACAACCGCGCTGATTTCATGATTGTTGACTTCGTCAGAATTGAGCAGCCTGTTCAATCGTAGAACAACATCGGGTAGCGCAAAGAGTGATTCAACTTCAGCAGCGAGCGAATGCGGAGTCTGTAGAGTCATCTGGCATGCTCCAGGATCAGGTTGGATTGTTCGGCAGGCGGTGATGTATTGCTGACATCATTAACCTTGCGTAACAGATGCGGCGACACCGTCCAGTGTTCGCCGCTTTCAGTAATCACCGTCACCGTTTTCTTGTTATAGCGGGTCAGGACGCCGAACAGGACAGGGCGCCCATCCGGCTGAAAACTCACCCGGTCGCCGACGCTGAAATCTAGCATCCGCGCATGCGCGCGCATCTGCGACAGGAATTTCAAGCGCTCGACGATACGGCGATTGAGGTCGATCAATTCGGCTTCGGTGAGGTGGTCGATGTTGGGGGTCATGGGCGTTTGATGCGTATCTTGTGGTCGGTCAGCACGACAAAGCAGCCGGCCCAGCCATTGATGTTGCCGGCGATGGCGGAGATGGCATCCAGCAAAGCTTGTGCGCCAGGTTCTCGCAACCGCACAAGGAGAATCCCGGAGTGGGTGCCCGGTGCAAACTTGCGCGTATCCGAGAAATCCAGGTCCTGAGTGATGAGAAAACGTTGTTCTGCACCGGCAGCAAGCCAGACGGCCTCATCCGGAAAACCTGCCAGGTTCTCGTCGATGACCGTGTCTGTCTCATGGCCGTGCTGCTCCAATGCGCCGACAAGGCGCACAGGCAGGTTTTCGTCCAGCTTGATCTTCATGCCAGGGCAGGAATGGCAGGCAAAGGCAAATCCTCTTCCGCCGAAACTGCCGCGAAAGCGATGACCGCGCGCACGGAGGCTTGAGTCAGAGACGGAAAGTCCGCGATGATGTCTTCCACAGACATGCCTTCGGCCAGACTGGCTAGAACGGTGCGGATGGTTACACGCGTCCCGGTCACGACAGGCTCGCCACCACAGATGCCGGGATCGCGCTGGATGTATTGCAGGTAATTCATGCTCATATCGGGTGCCTCGGTGTGGTGGAAATTGTTGTCGGTGTAAAAAATTGGCTGTAGTGATTAATGAATAAATTGTAATTACGATTTGATTGCGACCCTGGCCCTCTTACTCTTATTTCTGTTTTGAAAGTTCACTCAATTCAATTACTTGCATTTCAGCCAGCAACGTTTCCGGCGCAATGTCCTGCTCATGCGGCCAGGTTACTGCGCCAAACAAGATGCTGACCTGGTTGAAATAATTCACATCACGCAGCTCGCGGAAAACGCCGTGGTCTAGATAGGGTTTCAAATCAAAAATACCTTTGCGCCCATCTGCGATCTCGACCTGGATGCGGTAGTCGGCAAGCGGTTTTACAGTGGTGACATCCCAGTACATTTCAACCTCACAAAGGTGCGATTTTGTAGGGATTTTCGCCACTGACAGCGATTTCCCAGTCGGCCATCAATTCGTCGCGATGGAGCTCAATCCATGCTTGAACCAGACGCAATTGCTTGTGCGGCAAATCACCTGACAGTATTTCGCCATCACCAATATTGATTGAAGCCTCAAACTCTGCATATTTGGCATGGATATGGGGTAAATCGTGCTGCTTGTTGTCGAGGAGGTACAGGCGAATGATGATCCCGTAAAACATGGAGATGATAGGCATGGATGCTTGATCCTGTTGTTCGCTGATTCTGTTTTCTTCAGGTTGTTAAACGTGGTTTAGAAAAATAGCAGATTGTCGCCATTTCCTGTGAATTCGACCCTGGCCCCTTTAATTCATCTGCGACAGGAATTTCAAGCGCTCGACGATGCGACGGTTGAGGTCGATCAATTCGGCTTCGGTGAGGTGGTCGATGTTGGGGGTCATGGTTTGGGTTTATCCAACCAGTTTGTCGTAGTCAGCATGGCTGCCAATCCAGAACCAACCACGCCATCCTCGGCATCAACGGCCAATGCGCGGTAATGCAGACCGACGCGGGCCGACCAATAACGCCCAACATGATAGAAATGCAGGGCTGGGTGTTGTCTGCTTTCAGTAACTCGAAATTCTTGTCCGCCAGAATGCGCACAGCCGAAGGCAACGCTTCGTAAGCGGACCAGAACGAGGGTGAGGCGAAATGCTTCACAGCGGTTTCGACTTGCCTTCGGCATGAGCTGACAACGCTTGGAGAGCTAGGTTATTCAGTTTCCCAGCAGCGGCATCCTCATCAAACTGCCGATCCCAGAGCGCGTTATCAAATTGCGCAAACCAGTCGCGGAATTGACTTAACTCGGCTGCGGAAAGTGTTGCAACTTCTTGTTCAATGACTTCTGAGCCTCTTGCAAAACCCGGAATCCGAGTTTGATTTTTCGCGGCAAGAGGCGAAATGGAGGGTGCGGGCGCACCATTTCTGGCATGATGAAGTTCTCTAATACAACATCGAACGCCCGCGAAATGGATGCTAATCGACGTGAATTGATC
>CAMDHJ010000021.1 GCA_945897865.1 Tepidiphilus sp. J10 | reverse complement strand
AGTTGCTTCGGGAAGCCCTTACAGAGTTTGCTCGTGATCAACAACATGAAATCCAATTACTGGCAACTCAGAATGCCGAACTTTCTCAAAGCTATGTGGAAACCAATCAGAATGGCCTGGAATGACCCGCAGTGGGGTAATCAGGGCGGCGGCAAGAAGAACGCAGGTGGCCCGCCTGATCTTGACGAACTCTGGAAGAATTTCAATCGACGTTTGAATGAAATCTTCGGCAAGAAATCCGGTGGTGGCGGTGGTGATGAGCCGCCGCGTGTTGGCGGTGGTTTTCAGGGTGAATTCAAAATTCCGGGTGGCGCAGGACTGCTGATCGGACTGGCTGTCGTGGTCTGGCTGGCTTCCGGTTTCTACATCATCGATGCCGGTGAACGCGGTGTGGTATTGCGTTTCGGCAAGTTTGCCGAAACCACAATGCCTGGACCACGCTGGCACTTGCCGTATCCGGTGGAAACTGTCGAGGTAGTGAACGTCGAGCAGGTGCGCACGGTGGAAGTCGGTTACAAGAACAATGTGAAATCCAAGGTGTTGCATGAAGCATTGATGCTGACCGATGACGAAAACATCGTCGATCTACAGTTCTCCGTGCAGTACCTGCTTAAGGATCCGGAAGATTACCTGTTCGCCAACCGGCACCCGGATGAAGCGGTGAAACATGCCGCCGAAACGGCAATGCGCGAGATCGTCGGCAAGAGCAAGATGGATTATGTGTTGTACGAAGGTCGTGCCGACATCGCTTCCCGCGCCACCAAACTCATGCAGGATATTCTTGACCGTTACAAGACCGGTATCCAGATCAGCAAGTTGAACATGCAGAACGCGCAACCGCCGGAACAGGTCCAGGCCGCATTCGACGATGCCGTGAAAGCCGGTCAGGATCGCGAGCGCTTCAAGAACGAGGGCCAGTCCTACGCCAATGATGTGATTCCGAAAGCGCGCGGTGTCGCTTCCCGCTTGCTGGAAGAAGCGCAAGGCTACAAGGAACGGGTGGTTGCGCAGTCTGAAGGTGAGGCGTCACGCTTCAAGCAGGTGCTGGTGGAATACACCAAGTCCCCGCAAGTGACGCGGGAACGTCTCTATCAGGACACCATGCAGCAAGTGCTTTCCAATACCACCAAGGTGATGGTGGATGACAAACAAGGCGGCAATCTGCTCTATCTGCCGTTGGATAAACTGATGAACATGACTCAAAGTGCCTTGACCGGACAGACCAACCCGCAGCAAGTCGAGCAGGCCGCACAACGCCAGGACAGCACGACACCGACGCGAAACGAAGATCTGTTCCGCTCGCGCGATGCCTTCCGTGCCCGTGATCGCGAGGTCCGATAATGAAAAATCATGCTGCAATCGTTGTCGGTCTGGTTGGCGTTCTGTTCTTCCTGTCGCTGTCTTTGTTTACTGTTGATCAACGTCAGGCAGCCCTGGTCTTCCAGTTGGGTGAAGTCGTTTCGATCAAGAAAGATCCTGGCCTCTATTTCAAACTGCCGCTGATTCAGAACATCCGCTATTTCGAGACGCGCATCCTGACCATGGATCCGGCGGATCCGGAGCGATTCATCACCTCGGAAAAGAAGAACGTGCTGGTGGATTACTACGTCAAGTGGCGGATCAATGATGTCGAGAAGTTCTACGTCAGCTTCAGCGGCGACGAACGCCGTGCGGAGAACCGCCTGTCGCAGACCGTCAACGACGGCATGCGCGCCGAATTCGGCAAGCGCACCGTGCATGACGTGGTTTCCGGCAAGCGTGACGATGTCATGGAAGCCTTGCGCAAGTCGGCGGATATCGATTCGAAGCGTTTCGGTGTCGAAGTGATGGACGTGCGCATCAAGCGTGTCGACCTGCCGGCTGAAGTTAGCGAGTCGGTGTATCGCCGGATGGAAGCCGAGCGGAAACGCGTCGCCAACGAGTTGCGTTCCACCGGTTCGGCGGAAGCGGAAAAGATTCGCGCCGATGCCGACAAGCAACGCGAAGTGATCATCGCCGAAGCCTATCGCGATGCGCAGCGCACCAAGGGTGAGGGCGATGGCCGCGCGTCTGCGATCTATAGCGAAGCATTTGGCAAGAACCCCGAGTTCTATGCGTTCTATCGCAGCATGGAAGCCTACAAACAGAGCTTTTCCAGCAAAAATGATGTGATGGTGCTGCAACCGAATTCTGAGTTCTTCCGCTATATGAAATCGCCGCGTGGCGGTGGCAAGTAAACCGCTGGGTGCGAGGTGAGTCTGGGCGATATCTTCCTGCCCGCGTTGGCGTTGATGTTGGTCATGGAGGGCATCTTGCCCTTCTTGTCTCCCACCGCATGGCGTGAGGCTTTCACCCGCATGATCCAGTTCAGTGATGGCCAGTTGCGTTTCATGGGGCTGGTTTCCATGCTGGCCGGTTTGTTGCTTTTGTTTTTGACTCAATAAATATCTGATGCCCCCAGCCTGGCTCCTTCCTGAATACGTCGAAGATATCCTGCCGCCTTATGCCCGTCAGGCGGAGGCATTGCGCCGCCGTCTGCTCGATTTGTTCGACAGTTATGGTTACGACCTGGTCTACCCGCCGTTGGTCGAGTACCTGGATTCTCTGCTCACCGGCGCGGCGCGTGATCTTGATTTGAAAACCTTCAAGGTGGTCGATGGCCTGTCCGGCCGCATGCTTGGCGTGCGCGCCGACATGACGCCGCAAGCCGCGCGTATCGATGCCCACCTGATCAATCATGACGGTGCGACCCGCCTGTGTTATGCCGGCCCGGTGCTGCGCACCAAGCCGGCCGGATTCCTGACCAGTCGGGAACCTTTCCAGCTCGGCGCCGAGCTGTTTGGTCATGCGGGTATCGAATCGGATCTGGAGATTCAGGAACTGTTGATAGCCGCACTGACGATTGCCGGCGTGCCGGATGCCCGTCTCAGCCTCGGACATGCCGGTCTGTTCCAGGCGTTGGCATCAGGGGCAGAATTGAACGAAATGCAGGCTGCCGCCATGTTTGCCGCATTGCGCGGCAAGGATGTGCCGGAAGTCGCAGCCCTGAGTGCCGCACTCGATGCCCCCTGGCGTGATGCATTCTGCCAATTGCCCGGTTTGTATGGCGATGTCACGGCCCTCCAGCAGGCGCGGTTGGTATTGCCTGATCAGCCGGCGATCATCCAGGCGCTGGATGAACTCACCCAATTGCTCGCCGCCGGAAATGCTTTCGGCAATATCAGCGTGGCTGTTGATTTGTCCGACCTGCGCGGCGACGGCTACCACAATGGGGTGACCTTTGCCGCCTACGCCGGTGGCCAGGCCAGCGCAGTGGCATTGGGTGGTCGCTATGACGGTGCCGGCAGTGTGTTCGGACGCAGTCGCCCGGCTACCGGTTTCTCGCTCGATTTACGTCAGATCATTGATTGTCTGGCGGAGCCCGCGCCGCGCGGCGGCATCCTCGCGCCCTGTTCGGATGATGCAATGCTGCGGACCAGAATGGCGCAACTACGCGCTGCCGGCGAGCGGGTGGTGGTGGAATTGCCTGGGCTGGCGGCAGACGCGGCGGACAGCGGATGTGACCGAAGATTGGTGAAGACGGCTGAAGGCTGGCAAGTTCAGTAATTGGGATTTTTCAAGGGATCGAACATGAGCAAAAACGTTGTTGTAATCGGCACCCAGTGGGGTGATGAAGGCAAGGGCAAAATCGTTGATTGGCTGACTGATCGCGCCCAGGGCGTGGTGCGATTCCAGGGCGGCCACAACGCGGGTCACACACTGGTGATCGAAGGCAAGAAAACCGTTCTGCACCTGATCCCGTCTGGCATCCTGCGCGATAACGTGCGTTGCTACATCGGCAACGGCGTCGTGCTGTCGCCCGAGGCACTGATGGAAGAAGTCGAAATGCTGGAGGGCAACGGCATCGACGTCGCCAGCCGGATGACCATCTCGGAAGCCTGCCCGTTGATCCTGCCGCACCACATTGCGCTCGACCAGGCACGCGAAGCCGCCAAGGGCGCCGGCAAGATCGGCACTACCGGTCGCGGCATCGGCCCAGCCTACGAAGACAAGATCGCCCGTCGCGCCATTCGCGTGCAAGACCTGCTGCATCGTGAACGCTTCGCCGCCAAGCTGGGCGAAGTGCTCGACTATCACAACTACGTCCTGAAGCATTATTTCAAATGGGACACCGTCGATTTTCACAAGACGCTGGATCAGGCGATGGAACTGGCAGAGCGCATCAAGCCGATGATCGGCGACGTGCCGCGCAATCTTTATGAAGCCAACAAACGCGGCGAGAACCTGCTGTTTGAAGGTGCCCAAGGCACGCTGCTCGACATTGACCACGGCACCTACCCGTTCGTCACCTCCAGCAACTGTACCGCCGGCGGCGCCTGCACCGGCTCCGGCATGGGCCCGTCGGCGATGCATTACATCCTCGGCATCACCAAGGCCTACACCACCCGCGTCGGTTCCGGTCCGTTCCCGACCGAACTGTTCGACGAAGACGGCAAATGGTTGGCCGAAAAAGGCCACGAATTCGGCGCCACCACCGGTCGCCCGCGCCGTTGCGGCTGGTTCGACGCCGCCGCACTGAAGCGTGCAATCCAGATCAACGGCCTCACCGGCATGTGCGTCACCAAACTCGACGTGCTCGACGGCATGGACACCATCCGCATCTGCACAGGCTACAAACTGGAAGGCGAAATCTGCGACATCCTGCCGGTCGGCTCGGAATCGCTGGCGGATTGCGAACCAATCTACGAAGAGCATCCGGGCTGGAAAGACAGCACCGTCGGCGTCAAATCCTTTGAGGAATTGCCCGCTAACGCGCAGACCTATCTGAAGCGGATGGAAGAACTCTGCGGCGTTCCCGCCGACATCATCTCAACCGGCCCGGACCGTTCCGAGACCATCGTTCGGCGGCATCCGTTCGATTAATCGTAGCAGTAACGCACCCGCTGCTTCGGCGGGCGCCGCAGCAACCCAGGGGCGGTTTCACCGCCCCTTCGCTTTGGATGCGCCGGTTCAGCGTACGAGGCAACCAGCCATTGATTCCGTAGGGTGCGCCGTGTGCACCGCTGGATGGTGCGCATGGCGCACCCTACCATGTTCGGCACGTAGGGTGGAAAAGCCGGCGGCTTCTTGCCGGCGCCTTCCGCCACATGCACCGAGCGTTGGCGGAAGGCGTTATTGCGTTTCGCCCTACGGGCTGTCCTGGCAAAGAGATTGCACCGGGCCAGCCGCACTCAGCGGCTGTTCACCATCCGCTGGGCGGTAGCTTGATGTGGCGTTTGAGGCAGTGTTTGCGTCATTAACCTACTTGCTAAAATAACCAACAAGGTTAATCATCGCCCATGGAAAAGCGTGTAGCCCATTACAAGCTGAAGGTTGTCAAAGCCCTGATAGAAGCCGGTCAGGTCAAAGCCTCGGTCAGTGCCTACAACGGCGCCCGCGATCTTGGCATCAACGACCTGGATGGCATGTGCGAAGTCATCCTCGCACTCACGCCAGCCAACTTCTACAAAAGCATGACCACCCACGCCGATCACCAGATTTGGCAAGACGTGTACCACGCCAAAACCGCCAGGGGCGATGAGGCGTATGTGAAGCTCACCGTCGTCGAAGGCGTACTGATCGTATCGTTCAAGGAGTTATGAACATGAAATGTCCCTCTTGCGGTGCCGCCGAACTGATCCACGACACCCGCGATTTGGCCTACGCCTACAAAGGCGAGAGCACCCTCATTCCCGAAGTGACGGGTGACTTCTGCCCGGCCTGCGGAGAAGCCATCCTGGACCGGATGCAGGGCGATCGATACAGCGAATTGATCGGCCAATACCAGCGACAGGTGAATGCCGCATTTGTCGATCCGGCCTTCATCGCCAGCGTCCGCAAAAAACTGGATCTGGACCAGCGCGAAGCCGGCGAACTGTTTGGTGGCGGAGTCAACGCCTTCTCCCGATATGAAAACGGCAAGACCAAACCGCCCCTGGCCCTGGTCAAGCTGCTCAGGGTGCTGGATCGGCATCCGGATTTGCTGAGTGAGATCAGGCTGTAATTTCTGGAAAGTCCAATGATCTTGTGAATACCATCTATCTATTCAAGCCGCATTCAATGATTCGCGCACAGCGCCCAACAGGAGAGTGACCATGCACACCCTGTCATTGCCCTATCCCGACGACCTGCTGGTCCTTTCCGGAAAAGCGCCGGAGGCACTGGAAGAAGAACTTGCCTTCCTTCTCGCCGCCAAGCTGTTTGAAACCCACCGTCTCACCTTGGGCAAAGCCGCCGACTTCTGCGGTATGGACAAACTGCGCTTCATGTTCGAACTCGGTCGACTGAATATTCCAGTCATCAATCTGGACGACGATCAGATCGCCGACGAGTTGCGAGATGCCTGAAATCGGCAACCTGCAGTCCACTATCATTGGCGATAGCGGACCGCTCATAGCACTGACCATCATTGGTCAACTCGATTTGCTTCGCCGGCTGTATCGACGGGTCGTCATACCCCAAACCGTGTGGGATGAAATCACCGTTCAGGGTGCCGGCATGCCAGGTTCGCATGAAGTCAGCCAAGCGAACTGGCTCGAAATATGCCATGCCGATACTTTCTCCCTGAGTACCTTGAACATCCTGGTGGATCGCGGAGAAGCCGAAGCCATTGCCTTGGCGATGAAGCTACCCGGCAGCACCGTATTGCTGGACGATGCCCAGGCGCGGCGGGTAGCGGAGAGATTCGGCGTGGATCGCATCGGTACCCTGGGCATCTTGCGGCGCGCGAAGAAGGCTGGATTGATTGGACCGCTCAAACCCTATATCGATTGCTTACAAGACAACGGCATCTACTTGCGCCAAGCCCTGATCGACGCCGTACTACGCGACGTCGGCGAGTAGCCGAATACACCGTCTTGCCGCGCCATCAGTTCATCGCCAAATTGCGGGAAATATTCCAGATGGACCAGGCCGATCTCGATTTCGGCATCTACCTCGTCATGAATACCAAGCGCGACGAGGTGGAACGCTTCCTGGAACACGACCTGCTTCCCAGCCTGCTCAACACGCTTGAAGCATTCCAGCCCGCAGAACTGGCTGACTGGAAAGGCTTCGCCGATCGTCATGTGCTTTTCCAGAAGGAAACGCCGGAATACGTGGCGGAGGTGTTCCGGCGGGCGCTTGGCTGTGCGTCAAATTGACGTACACTTTGACGCATGAATTTTCGGAGTTACCACATGACCACACCAACCCACACCGAATCCACCCGCATCAATCTTCGTACCAGTCCGGAAGCCAAGGCCTTGATCGAGCGCGCCGCCGCGTTGATGGGGACATCGGTTTCCGGCTTCATGCTGCAAAACGCCTACGAGGCGGCGCGGCGCATCGTGGCGGATAACGACACGCTGATGTTGTCGCAACGCGATTTCGAGGCCTTCGTCGCCGCCTGCGAAAACCCGCCGCCGCCGAACCCGGCGTTGCGCGAACTGATGGCGCGGCGTTGAGTGCCGGCACGGATTGAATTGCTGGCCGCGCGGCATGATCGAGCCTGTTTCGATTGCGGTGAGCCTGCATTGAATGAATTTCTGCAGCGCCTGGCTGGCCAGCAACAGCGGCGTGGCTTTGGCAAAACTTTTGTGGCTTTGGCGGATGATGGCGTGTCCGTAACCGGTTTTGTCAAGCTGAGCGCGGGCCAGGTGGCGACGCAACAATTTCCCGCCACGCTGAAACTGCCGCGCTATCCCGCGCCGGTTCTACGGATTGGGCGTTTGGCGGTGGATAGTCGGCATCAAGGGCGCGGTATCGGCCAGGAATTGCTTTCATTTGCGCTGCATCTGGCACGCGAATTCTCGCAACGGGTAGGGCTTTACGCGGTATTGGTCGATGCCAAGAACGAGAAGGCAAAAGCGTTCTATGCTGGTTTGGGATTCCTGTCTTGTGTCGATCAACCGTTATGTCTTTTCCTGCCGCTTGCTACCCTGGAAGCTGTTCAAACCCAATGACATCGATATTTCATATGGCACGCATGCAATGGCGTTTGGTTGGTTTGCTTGTTTTTCCATTCCTCCTCTCCGCCTGCTCCCAGCAGGTCAACAGCCCATACCCCGCTGCCGAGGCTGGCAAGTCGATTGTCTACTCCGCTTTCAGCGAGCGTCCCAAGCACCTCGATCCGGCGCGTTCCTACAGCGAAAATGAGTACATTTTCCTTGGCAATATTTATGAGCCGCCGCTGCAATATCACTATCTGAAACGGCCCTATCAGCTTGAACCGGAGACGGCTAGTGCGATGCCCAGCGTGCGATATTTCGATGCCCAGGGACGTGAATTGCCGGCGAATGCCGAGGTTTCGAAGATCGCGGTTTCGGAATATGAGATTCGAATCAAGCCGGGCATTCGTTATCAACCCCATCCAGCTTTCGCCAAGGATGCGCAAGGCAGACCGCGTTATATCCCGATCAAGCCGGAAGAACTCGATGCGCTTGATCGGTTCGAAGATTTTGCTGAAACCGGAACGCGTGAGCTGACTTCCGCTGATTATGTGTATCAGATTCGGCGTCTCGCGCATCCGCGTGTGCAGTCGCCGATTCTGGGTTTGATGGCGGACACCATCATCGGCCTGAAGGATTTGGCGAAATCGTTAGGCGAGGCGGCCAAAGATGTGCCAAAAGACGCATACCTCGATATTGGCAAATTCGATTTCCCCGGCGCTTATGTGGTGGACAAAACCACCTATCGCATCCGCATCAAGGGCAAATATCCGCAGTTCATTTACTGGCTGGGCATGCCGTTCTTCGCGCCGGTGCCAGAAGAGGCGGAACGTTTCTATCGCCAGCCGGGCATGGCGGAACGCAACTTCACACTGGATTGGCAACCCGTCGGTACCGGCGCTTTCTACCTGGCAGAGAACGATCCAAACCGGGTCATGCGGCTGGAAAAGAACCCGTATTACCGTGATGATTTTTATCCGGCAGAAGGCGACCCGGGAGATGCAGAGGCTGGTTTGCTGGCTGATGCCGGCAAACGTTTGCCCTTGGCCGATACCGTGATTTTTTCGCTGGAAAAGGAGGATGTGCCTTACTGGAACAAATTCCTGCAGGGTTATTACGACGCTTCCGGCGTCAGTTCAGACAGCTTCGACCAGGCGATTCGGATGAACGCCGACGGTGAACCCGACCTGACACCCGACATGCGTCAACGCGGCATTCTGCTGTCCACCGCCGCGCGGCCGTCGCTCAGCTACATGGGGTTCAATATGCTCGACCCGGTGGTGGGGGGCTTGTCGGAACGTTCGCGCAAACTGCGGCAGGCATTGTCGATTGCCATCGATTACGACGAATTCATCTCCATTTTTCTCAACGGGCGTGGTTTGCCGGGACAAGGGCCGCTGCCGCCCGGCATTTTCGGACACAAGGAAGGCGAAGCAGGGGTCAATCCGGTAGTGTTTAAGTGGCAGGATGGCAAGTTGCAACGCCATCCGCTGGATCTGGCCAAACGCCTCTTGGCTGAGGCAGGCTACCCGAACGGGCGCGACAGCAAAACCGGCCAGCCATTGACGCTCTATTTCGATACCCCCGCCAGTGGACCGGAAGCAAAAAGCCGCATGGACTGGTTCCGCAAACAGTTTGCCAAGCTGAACATCCAACTGGTCATCCGCGCCACCGACTACAACCGCTTCCAGGACAAGATGAGCAAGGGCAGCGAGCAGATTTTCGAATGGGGCTGGAACGCCGATTACCCCGATCCGGAAAACTTTCTGTTCCTGCTTTACGGCCCAAACAAGAAGGTGGGGACAGGCGGCGAGAACGCGGCAAATTACCAGAACCCGGAGTTCGACCGTCTGTTTGAACGCATGAAAGACATGGACAACGGCCCGCAGCGGCAGGCCGTGATCGACCAGATGATCAAGCTGACGCGCGATGATGCGCCCTGGATATTTGCCTTTCATCCGAAAAGCTTTGGTTTGCGCCATGCCTGGGTACAGAACGCCAAACCGAATCTGATGGCGCACAACACGCTCAAGTACCGCCGCATCGATCCGGCCGCACGCGCCGCTTATCAAGCCGAATGGAATCGTCCGGTCTGGTGGCCGGTGGGCGTGACCGTGATTCTGCTGGTTGCCGCGATCTGGCCGGCGGTGGCGGCGTATCGACGCCGATTGCAGGCTACTGCGGCGAGTGGATAAACGCTGATTCGTAGTTTGTCTCGTGCTTATCCGTTTGTACCCAAGTCGTAGGATGGGCGAAGCCGAAGGCGCGCCCATCATCCAGCGCACGAATGATGGGCGCATTGCGCTTCGCCCATCCTACGGGGTGGCGCTACCGGGTGGCGCTCGTTCCTCATCACCTGATAAGCACAGTTTGTCTATGCCGATGGAATGGCTTACGGTGAGAACGTCATTCAATCCTTACTTCGAGGTTGGAACATGATTGCCATCACTAAAATCACCAGCAAAGGCCAGACCACGATTCCTCAAGAAATTCGCGCCGCGCTGAAGGTCAAACCAGGCGATCTGATAGCCTGGGAAACGCTGCCTTCGGGTGATGTGAGGGTGCGACGAGTCGAGCCATTTGATCTGGAATGCCTGCGCGCCCTGGAAGGCACGCTTTCCGAATGGGCGGGTGCGGCGGATGAGGCGGCTTATGCCGGACTCTGAGCCGGCGCTGGTGCTGTCCGACGCCGCGGCTTTCAACGCACCAGCCGGCCATGCCGTGATGGCGATGATTACATCCGCGGAGAATGCGCCGTGGCCGCTGGATTGCCTGATCCTCGACCTTGAAATGGCGGGTTTGCCAGCGCCTTCCAAGGTGCGCTTCAAGCTGTTTACGCTGGATCAGCGTTTGGTGCGCGGCGTGCTGGGCCGTCTGGCTGCTGATGATGAAGCCCGCTTGCGCATCGGCATGGCGCGCTTGTTTGGCGAAGGAACGCCAAAAATGTTGCTGCAGGAACCCGGCCCGGCTTGTGTTGGCTAACGTAGGCTGGACCGAGTTGTTCGAAGTTTAAAATCCGTCAAACCCCGTGCTGCTTGAACCACTTCTGCATGCGTTTACAGCCGTCGTCGGCTTCTTCCTTGCGATAGCTCGGTCGGTAATCGGCGTTGAAGGCGTGTGGGGCGTTGTCGTAGACGTGGATTGTTGATGCCTGGCTTGCTTCGCTGCTGGCCGATTTCAGGGCGGCTTGCATCTTGTCTACCGTGTCGAGTGGGATGCCCTGATCGAGTCCGCCATAGAGTCCGAGTACCGGGCCGTTGAGTTTGCCGGCGATGTCGACCGGGTGTTTCGGGGTCATCGCGCTGGCGCTGCCGAACAGGCGGCCATACCAGGCGACGCCGGCTTTCACGCCGGGATTGTGTGCGGCATACAGCCAGGTGATGCGGCCGCCCCAGCAGAAACCGGTGATGCCGAGGCGTTTGGTATCGCCGCCATTTGCGCCGGCCCAGGCAACGCAGGCGTCGAGGTCTTGCATCACCTGACTGTCCGGGACTTTCGATACGACGTTGCTGATGATGTCGGGAATCGCGTTGTATTGGCGCGGGTCGCCCTGGCGTGCGTACAACTCGGGGGCGATGGCCTGATAGCCGAGCTTGGCGAGGCGGCGGCAGATGTCCTTGATGTGTTCGTGTACGCCGAAGATTTCCTGCACCACCAGAATGACTGGAAAGTTGCCGCCTTGTTTATCTGCTGCCGGCTGTGCGCGATAGGCAGGCATGACGCCGTCGCCAGTCGGCACGGATATTTCACCCGCCAGCAGGCCATCGCCGGCGGTGGTAATTGCTGTCTGTGCCATCACCGGTTGCACGGCGAGCGCGAAGCCGGCTCCCAGGGCGGTGACCAGGAAGCCACGCCGGGTATGCGGCAGGGGTGGCGGAACCAGGCTGTCGTATTCACTGTTATCGAAATGAGTGCTATCGATTTGGGTCGGATTATTCATGTGGAGTCTCCTTTATGGGTGGTTGGGTATTGCAGCAACGACAACGACGACAACAACGTCAACAGCAGGAAAATCAGGGTATAGGAACTTGCAGCAGGATCCGCGCTGCCCAATCGGCGTCCGGTTGAGTCAGGCCAACTGACGGAAACAGCCGATGCGGGGTCAGCGCCGGCAGTACGGCTTGCACATCTTCCGGTTGCACGAAGTCGCGTCCATCCAGGTAGGCCCAGGCTTGCGCGACGTGCAACAGGCCAAGGCCGGCGCGTGGCGACAGGCCGGCGATGAAGCGGGCATCCGAACGGCTGGCGGCGATCAGCGCTTGCAGGTAGTCCAGCAGCGCATCGGAAACATGCACTTGCTGCACGCGCTGTTGTTGTTCGACAAAGGCTTCGGCGCTGATTGCTTCCGGCAACGCCGCCAGCAGATCACGTCGATCCTCGCCGCGCAGCAAGGCGCGTTCCGCCGCGTGGTCGGGAAAGCCGAGGCGGATACGCAGCAGGAAGCGGTCGAGTTGGGATTCCGGTAACGGAAAGGCGCCGATCTGGTCACTGGGATTCTGCGTGGCGATGACGAAGAACGGCGTTGGCAGCGGCCGAGTTTCGCCTTCGATGCTGACCTGGCCTTCTTCCATGGCTTCCAGCAGCGCGCTTTGCGCCTTCGGGCTGGCGCGGTTGATCTCGTCGGCCAGAATCACCTGCGCAAAAATCGGCCCTGCGTGGAAGGTAAAGCTGCCGCTGTCCTTGTCGTAGATCGCGGCGCCGAGGATGTCGGCCGGCAGCAAATCGCTGGTGAATTGGATGCGGTGAAAATCGAGTCCAAGCGTTCTCGCCAGTGCATGCGCCAGCGTGGTTTTGCCGACACCGGGGACATCCTCGATCAGCAGGTGGCCACGTGCCAGCAGGCAAGCCAGACAAAGCCGGACCTGGTTGGATTTGCCAAGTACGATCTGGTTGATCTGGTCGAGGGCGCGGAGCAAAGCAGGAGTGGGTTTGGATGTCATTTTTTGTCTGGGATGATTTGGGCGTGATACTAAACCGCCTTACGAAGGTTTCACTTGGCGACTTGTTTTTTCCCTGCGGAGGAGTTTTTTAATCTTGGAGCGCGTTGCATCAGAATGCGTGATCTGATTAGCCCTGATTTCCAATTTGAAATGGAGTATCGAACATGTGGATAGCTGTTGTGGCAGCCGTGGTGTTGCTGCTGATTGGGGTTGGTTTCATCTATTGGCTATTGAAGAGCATGGGTGAAGGTGGCATTGAAGCCGCTGCGCCCGGCAGTTGCCGCAGTGGCCGGTGCGGCGTGACGCCGGGGAGTCGGCCCGGCGGTGGATGCGGTTCTACCCCTGCGGAGGATGCGCAGATTGTCGAGATCACCCGCAAGGATGCCGTTTCACATAAACAAATCTTGTGAATGTGTCATCCAAAAAATTGCGGTTGATCGGCCTGTAGGTGCGAATTTATTCGCATGACCACCCGTTTGTGTGCGAATGAATCAGCGTGACGTCGGCCCGCGCCAGACCGGTTCATGTTGCCCGGCGTTGCGGTTGATCCGGCGCGACAGCACAAACAGCAGATCGGACAGGCGATTGAGATATTGGCCGAGTCTGGGCGACAACAATTCCTTCTCCGCCAGCTGGGTCAGGCGGCGTTCGGCGCGTCGGCAGATGGTGCGGCAGACATGGGCCTGGGCGGCGGCGGGGGTGCCGCCGGGGAGGACGAATTCGGTCAGCGGCGGTAGGCCGGCGTTGAGTCGAGCCAAGGTTTGGTCCAGATTGAGGACGTGTTCTTCTTCAATTTGCGAAACCTCCGGCCAGGCCAGTTCAGCGCCCAGATTGAACAGGTCGTGCTGGATTTCTCGCAATACAACCCGGTTTTCCTCGGGCATGGCGGTGTCGATCAGGACGCCGATCTGGCTGTTCAGTTCTTCGACCGCACCGATCGCTTCGATGCGCGGCGCGTGTTTCGGCAACTGGCTGCCGTCGGCGAGACCAGTATTGCCGTCGTCGCCGCTGCGGGGAACGATTGCGGTCAAGCGCTGGTAACCAAGGTTGGGCACATCCGGCAGCGGTAGGGCTTTTTCCGCTGGACGGGCCTCGCCATTGGGCAGTTGTTCCCGGCATTCGCGGAAGATGCGTGATTTGCAGTTACGGCAGGTTTCGCTATCGAGCCTCGGGTAGATGCCGGCGATCGAATCTGGCTTGTGACTGAATACGTTTTCTGGGCCGATGTCGGCTTCGTAGCCGCCCTTTTTCAGCATGCTGCAGGTAGCTTCCCGGACACCGCAGAGATACAGCGCGCCCCCCAGCTTGCGTCGGCGCACGGCTTCATGCGCCAGCATTTCGGCGCCAGCCAGATCGATGTTGTTGATGCCTTTGGAGAACAGCAGCAGGTTCTTCTGGCTTGGCACATGTTCATCGACGGCGACAAAGGTTTGCTGAATGTGTTCGATCGCGCCGAAGAAGATCGAGCCTTCCAGGCGCAGAAGTTTGAGTTGTGGGCAATCCGGTTCGGCGCCGGTTTCAACGATGAATTTTCGGCGCGGGTTGTCGACATCGCGCGCATCAGGCACCAGCGAGCGGATAGCTGGCTTGGAGGTGCGCGACAGATAGAAGATCAGCGAAGTGACGATGCCGATGAAGATGCCCTTTTCGAGATCGATCACGGTGCCGAAGAAGCTGACCCCCAGCACTACGGCTTCCTCGCGGTGCGCTTTGAGGATGGCGCTAATGTGGTGGAAGTCGATCAGGTTCCAGGCGACCAGGAACAGCACGGCGGCCATTGACGGAATCGGCAGGTGGGCGGCCAGCGGCGCGACCAGGAACAACACGATAAGCAGGATCAGTGACGAAAACACCGCCGCCAGTGGTGTGCGGGCGCCAGATTCGTAGTTGACGCCGCTGCGGTTGAACGAGCCGCTGGAGGCGTAGCTGGAAAAGAAACTACCGAACAGATTCGATAAACCCTGGCCGATGAATTCCTGATTGCCGTTGATGTGCTGCTCGGATTTGATCGAGATCGAACGTGAGATGGATACCGCTTCGGTCAGCGCCAGCACGGTCACCGCCAATGCCGAGAAGAAGGTGACTTTCAAGGTGGCGAGCGAGAAATCCGGCATCGACAGCGGCGGCAGGCTGGCGGACAGGGCGCCGACCGTCTTGATCTGGGTGACCGCATTGCCGAAGGTGCGATCCAGCATGGCCGCGACGATGCCGCCGATCACCATGGCGACGATCATGTAGGGCACCTGTTTCAGGTATTTGCGCGCCAGCAGGCCGGAGATCAGGGAAACCACGGCGACGGTGACGATATACGGGTTGATGTCGCCGATCTGGATCAGCAGTTGGCGCACCACTTCATAGGCCGGCGCGCCGCGTTCGATGTCAAGGCCGAAGAAGTTCTTTACCTGGCTGGCGGCGATCAGCAAGGCCGCGCCGGCGGTGAAGCCGATCACCACGGTATGCGAGATGAAATTGACCAACGCGCCCATCTTGGCCAGGCCCATCAGTAACTGGAACAGGCCGGTAAGGAAGGTGAGGGTGAGCACCATGCCGATGAATTCGGGCGAACCTGGCTCGGCATAGGGCGATACGGAGGCAAAGACGACGATGGAAATCGCGGTGGTGGGGCCGGAAACCAGATGCCAGCTGGAACCGAACAGCGCGGCGATGATGGTCGGCACCATGGCGGCATACAGGCCGTATTCCGGCGGCAGGCCGGCGATGGTGGCGAAGGCGACCGCCTGCGGCAGCACGATCAAGGCGCCAGTGAAGCCGGCGATGCCGTCGGCCTTGAGGCTGTCGCGATTAACTCGGTGCTGCCATTTCAAGAAGGGCAGAAACTGGTATAGCCAGATGTTGCAGGCGAGGAAGTTGTCGAAGCGCTCGAGTTTCAGGTTTTTCAGCAAAGACATTTCTTGTCCAGACATTCAAGGTAGGCCAGCGCGTCCGGCGGCTGGTTGTTGCGTTGCGCCTGCCAGATCATTTCCGCCAGGCAATCCATGACTTCATGCTGCGCGGCGTGTTCGTCGCCCAGCCGCTCGGCGAGCGCGAGATAGCGCATTTTGACGCCGGCGGGCTGGTCGATGGAAAGTTGTTCGCTGATCGACAGGTGCATGGAAAGGTGCAGAAAAGGATTCGTTTCGCCCGCTTCGGGCCGCCATTCCTGCTGCTGGAAACGCTCGGGTTGCGCCAGGATGGCGTGGTATTCAGGATGCCGAGTGATGTGTTCGACGGCAATTTTCTCAAGATCGGTCAGCGTCTGTCTGCTATTAAATTTATGCCAGGCACTAAAGAAGAAGTCTCGCACCTGGTCGCGGCTGGGATTGAACATGGTGGCTTGTTGGTTTTCAGTTGGTGTAGCCCAGCGCCAGCACGGTGCTGTATTGCAGCAACCGGTTGGCACCGTCGAATTGGGCGATTTCGCCATTGCCGTAGAAGCCGATGAACGGCAGGCCGGGATAGCGTTCGGCGAGGATTTTCTGATCGCGATCTTCGCCACCGTAGAACATCGGGCCGCGTCCCATGCAAGGAAACATCAGCCCGAACTGGGGCTTTTCCGTTTTGTTCGCGGTCATCCGGGTCAGCATCGCCGCCATGTCATCCGCCGCCGCTTTCGGCTTGCGCAGTGCCCAGAATAAAGGCGTGCCGGGTTCCAACTGGTTGGCGATGGTGACCGATTGATCGTCGCTGTTCACCGCGATCACCGGCAGCAGATGGAAACGGCCTTCCTTGATGGCATTTTCCGGATCGCCATAAGGAACGCCAGCCATCAGCAGATGCGTCGGGATACGCTCCGGCGCCCGCACGCTGAGCGGCAGTTCATGTGCCAGGCTGGTCAGCGCCTTGATGCCGCCGATGATCTGCACATCATGGCCAGCCACCTTGTCGAGGCGGGCAGGCTGAGTCAGCGGATGAACGCCTTGGGAAAAATCGACCTGCAATTGCGCGCCTTGGACCGAAAGGCCGCAGCGGCCGTCGGTTTGCACGCGCCCACTTTGCCAGACCGAAAACGGTCCCTGGCCGGTGGCATCGCCGGAGACGCCGCCAAAACGGGCCGGACCGGACTGCAGCCAAGTGAAGTCGAGCGCGTTGGGGGCGCAATATGTCAGCACCGGCGCCACGCCTGCCTGGATTGGTTGCAGGTTGACGCCATCTCCCAGCACCAGCGCGGCGGCGGCAGGAGCATCCAGCACCCAGTCAGTTTCGTTGAACACGCCGGCCGCAGTGCAACCGACAACCTGGGTGCACTGGCCGGCGCGCGCGGCGGCGGCGATCGCGGCTTGTGGGTCATGCGCAAAATCACTGCTCAAATACAACACCACCGATTGCGCGATCTCGAGTTCGGCTTTTTGCATCGCCATGCGCACGGCTTGTGCCACCAGTTCGGCATCGGCGTGGCGGCCTTGGACCAGGCCCGAGGCGGCTTTCATGCGGTTTTATCCCTGAAATCGCACAGGTCGCGGATGCCGCAATCAGCGCATTCCGGTTTGCGCGCCTTGCAGACATAGCGGCCGAGCAGAATCAGCCAGTGATGCGCGTCCAGCTTGAATTCGGCCGGCACATGGCGCAGCAGTTTGGCTTCGACTTCCTGCACGGTCTTGCCCGGCGCCAGCCCGGTGCGGTTGGCGACGCGGAAAATATGCGTATCGACGGCGATGGTCGGTTCGCCAAACGCGGTGTTGAGGATCACGTTGGCGGTCTTGCGGCCGACACCGGGCAGGGCTTCCAGCGATTCGCGGTTACGCGGCACCTCACCAGCGTGCTTGTCGAGCAGGATCTGGCAGGTGGCGATGACGTTTTTTGCCTTGGTCGGATACAAGCCGATGCTGCGGATGTGCTGCTTCAGCTTGTCCTCGCCCAGGGTCAGCATGCTTTCCGGCGTATTGGCCACCGGGAACAGCGTGGCGGTGGCGATATTGACGCTCTTGTCGGTGGCTTGCGCCGACAGCATCACGGCAATCAGCAGTTCAAACGCGGACTGGTGTACCAGTTCGGTGGTCGGGTGCGGATTCGCGGCCTGCAGGCGTTGAAAGATTTCGCGGCGGCGCTGAGCGTTCATTGCTGATTCTGGCGCGATCAGCTTTTGTCGCGCATCAACAGGCGGTTGCGCAACGCGATCAGCAAGCCGAGGCCGATGAAGGCACCGGGCGGCAGAATCGCCAGCAGAAAGCCGTTGTAATCGTGGGCGAGCGGAATCACCCAGTCCTTGGCGATCGGGCCGAGCGCGAGGTCGATGCCGGAAAACAGCGTGCCTTTGCCGATCGCTTCGCGCATGCCGCCGAGCACCACCAGCACGGCGGTGAGGCCGAGACCCATCATGGTGGCGTCGAGGACGGAATGCGTGGTGGAGCGTTTTGAGGCAAACGCTTCGACGCGAGCCAGCACGATGCAGTTGGTGGTGATCAGCGGGATGAACACGCCGAGCAAGATGTACAGCGCCGGCACCCAGGCGTGCATGGCGAGTTCGACGATGGTCACCAGCGCGGCAATGATCAGAACGAAGGCGGGAATGCGGATTTCATGCGGGATGAAATTACGTACCAGCGCGACTGACCCGCTCGACACTGCCATTACCAGCGTCGTTGCCAGGCCGAGTGAGAGCGCGTTGATGATGTTGTTGCTGATCGCCAGCAACGGACACAGGCCGAGCAATTGCACGATGCCGGGGTTCTGCGTCCACAGGCCGTTGACGATGATGTCGCGGGTTTCCTGCGAGATCAGGCCGTGTGAGGGTGCGCCAGGTTTGATTTCCGGTGTGGCTGAATCCGGCGCCAGGGTGGCATCAGGGCTGGACATGGTGGTTTGCCTCTTTGGGTAGCATTTCCGCGCCGCCGGTGTTGACTGGCGCAAGCAGCGCCGCCTGATGGTGCTCGAAATAATGTAATGCTTTATTGATCGCCTTGATGACGGCGCGCGGGGTGACTGTGGCGCCGGCGAGGTAATCGAAGGCGCCGCCATCCTTGCGCACTTTCCACCCGACATCGGCGGGGTTGGTCAGGCTCTTGCCGTTGAATTGGGTGATCCAGGGGTTGCGGCCGATTTCAATGTAATCACCCAGGCCGGGCGTTTCCATGTGGCCGGTGACGCGCACGCCGCTGATCTGGCCATTGGCCTGAATGCCGATCAGCAATCTGATTTCGCCTGCATAACCGTCCGACGCGATGGTTTCCAGCACCACTGCGTTGGCTATCCCTTGTTTACGCGCCACATAGACCAGGCCGGGCCGCCTGAGTCCGAGTTGCGGGTCGGCGGGCAATACTTGCGCATCGCGAATCAGGTTGTTGTCGAAACTGTCGGTCGGCAGGGTTTGCGCCACCAGCGCAAGTTTGACGGCTTCTTCGCTTCGTTCAATGGTTGGACGGGTGAGGGTGTAGGCACCGGCAAGCAGGCTGGCGCCAATCACCGAAATCACCAGCAGGGTGAGCGCGGTGGCAATGGTTTCTCGGATCGCCGGGGTCATGGTTTGCTCGGCTTGGGTCGTTTGCGTGGATGGCCGAAAACGCGCGGCTGCGTGTAGTCGTCAATAAACGGCACGCACATGTTCATCAGCAAGACCGCGAATGCAACGCCATCCGGGAAACTGCCGAAGCCGCGAATGATTGCGATCAAAAATCCGGCCAGACCGGCATAGATCAGCTTGCCACGTGGGGTAGATGCCGCCGATACCGGGTCGGTGGCGATGAAGAAGGCGCCCAGCATGGCACCGCCGGAAAGTAGATGCAGCAGCGGACTGGCATGTTGTGTCGGGTCGATCAGATGCAGCACACCGGCCGTGGCGGTGAGCCCGAGCAGGAAAGCCAGCGGGATGTGCCAGGTGATCAGCTTGAGACTGAGCAGCAACAGGCCGCCGGCGAGATACATCAGCGCGACGATTTCGTGCCCCCGGCCAGCGGCCCAGCCAAAAATCGGCTGGTTGAGGATCGATTCGGCCGGCGTATTCAGTCGCACCTGGGTTTTCCAGGTATCCAGCACGGTTGCCGAGGTGTAGGCGTCGGCGCTGATCGAACTCTGGCCGGCGAAGACCACATCGAACGCATCCCACAGTGTCAAAGCATGGTCGGCCAGCGCAACCGGTGCCGCCCATTGCGTCATGTAAACCGGAAAACTGACGATCAGGGCGGCATATCCGACCATTGCCGGGTTGAACAGATTCTGACCAAGGCCGCCGTAGAGTTGTTTGGCCACCACGATGGCAATGCCGATGCCGATGGCATACAGCCACCAGGGCGCCAGTGTCGGCAACGATAGCGCCAGCAGCCAGGCGGTCAGCAACGCCGAGTTGTCGCTCAGAAAGGGTTTTAGCGGCAGGCCGCGCAGCAACAGCAGCAAGGCTTCAAAGCCGATTGCGAAAGCGCTGCACAACAGCAGGCTGACCCAGATGCCGGGTCCGAACAACCAGGCATGCGCGACGATGCCGGGAATCAGCGCCAGCATCACCTTGAGCATGATCGCCGAGGTGGAATTGCGACCGAGGATGTAGGGCGAGCCGATCATTCAGGGCTCCGTCACCCCGGCGCAGGCCGGGGTCCAGTGCGTTGCTTCCAGACGCAGCCGGCGCGTGCTTGCTGGATACCGGCATGCGCCGGTATGACTGTGCGGGGAATGGATGGCGTTACTCATGGTTGGGCGTGGATTCCGTTTTTGCTTCGACCGTGGCGCGGCGCGCCTCGATTGCGTCGATTTCCTTCTGCACGCGCGGCGGCAGGTTTTCCGTATTCTGGGGCGCTACCTGTGCTTTGGCCTTTTGTGCGCGTTCGAGTGCGGCTTGCAGAATGGCTTTTTTCCTTTCGGCATCCGGATCCGCCGGCGCGGCTGCATCGGTGGCGCCGGCGGCGGCGGCTTTGCTCTTTTCCGCCGCTTTGGCGAACTTCTCCGCCTTTTCCTGTTTTTCCCGTTCCAGCCGGAAGGTCTTGAATTCATGCCGGATGCGGGCCAGATCAGCCGCACGTTTTTCACGTTCGCGTTCCCAGATTTCGCTCTTCGCGAAACGGAAATAATCCACCAGCGGAATATGGCTTGGGCAGACGTAGGAACAGCAACCACATTCGATACAGTCGAACAGGTTGTAACTCTGCGCGTGGCCGAAATTCTTCGCCCGGCTGTACCAGTACATCTCGAACGGTTGCAGATCGGCTGGGCAGGCGCGGGCGCACTCGCCGCAACGGATGCAAGACAGTTCGATCGGCTTCGGCGGGAATAGCGCCGGATTCTTGATGATCAGGCAGTTCACCGCCTTGGTCACCGGTGCGGCCAGATCCATCAAGTCGAATCCCATCATCGGTCCGCCGACGATTTCACCGCTTGCTCCCGGCAGCATGCCGCCCGCCGCAGCGATCAGGTCAGTCAATGGTGTGCCGATGCGCACCTCGAAATTGCCAGGCTGGGCGATATGGCCGGTGACCGTGACGATGCGCGAAATCAGCGGTTCGCCGAGTTCTACCGCGCGGTAAAGGCTGTAGGCGGTGCCAACGTTGAATACCTGAATGCCGACATCGGTGGAGCGGCCTCCAGTCGGGGTTTCGACGCCGGTCAGCGTATAGGTGAGTTGTTTGCCGCCGCCGCCGGGATACAAGGACGGCACCGCGACAACTTCAATCCCCACCGGTGCGGCCGCGCGCATCGCCGTCAGCGCCTCCGGCTTGTTGTCTTCGATGCCGATGATGACCTTCGAGCAGCCCAGCGCATGCTGCATGATCTCGATGCCGCGCAGCATTTCCGGTGCACGTTCGCGCATCAAGCGGTCGTCGCAGGTGATCCACGGTTCACATTCGGCGCCGTTGAGTATCAGGGTATGAATCTTCTGGCCGCCCGGATTCAGTTTGATGTAGCTCGGGAACACCGCGCCGCCAAGCCCGGCCAGTCCCATGTCGCGCATCCGGTTGCGTAGCGCGGAAGGGTCGAGCGAACGCCAGTCGATCGGCTGAAATGCGATGGCCTGATCTTCGCCATCGGCTTCGATCACTACCGCCAGATCAAACAGGCCGGAAGGATGCGGCACCGCGCTGGCTTCGATGGCGACGACGCGGCCGGAAGTCGGCGCATGGACAGCGGTAGAGACATAGCCTTCCGCCGCGCCGATCATTTGGCCGCGCAACACCCGGTCGCCCACCGCCACCACTGGTCGCGCCGGTTCACCGATGTGCTGCCGCATCGGCACTACGTATTTGGGCAATAACGGCATGCTGCGAATCGGCGTGGTACACGATTCGGTTTTATGGCCTGCCGGATGTACGCCGCCGTTGAAGGTAAACAACTTGGGATTCATGACCTGATTCTCATGCACTCATGCCACGCGCTTCATCATGTGGATTGGATAACGCCATTTCCAGTTCACCACGTCTTCCTTTATCACCTGCATGCTGATGCAATCGACCGGGCAGGGCGGCAAGCAGAGTTCGCAGCCGGTGCACTGTGAAGCGACGATGACATGCATCTGCTTCGCCGCGCCGACGATGGCATCGACCGGGCAGGCCTGTATGCAAAGCGTGCAGCCGATACAGGTGTTTTCATCGATGACGGCGACCGATTTGGGTTTCGCTTCCAGGCCCTCGCCAAGCGGTTTCGGTTCGACACCCAGCAATTCAGCCAGACGGTTGACGCCATCGGCGCCGCCTGGCGGGCACAGGTTGATGTCCGCCTCGCCCTTGGCGATGGCCTCAGCATAAGGTTTGCAACCGGGAAAGCCGCATTGGCCGCATTGCGTCTGCGGCAGGATCGCGTCGATTTTTTCGACAAGCGGATCGTCCTGAACGCGGAATTTGATCGATGCCCAGCCGAGGATGCCACCCAGCACCAGACCTATAGCCGCCATCACCAATATCGCGCTGATCACTATCGAATCAATCCGGCAAAACCCATGAACGCGAGGCTCATCAAACCTGCGGTAATCATCGCGATGCTGACACCCTGGAACGGTTTCGGCACATCCGCCGCTTCCAGCCGTTCACGCATCGCGGCAAACAGCACCAGCACCAGCGTGAAGCCGAAGGCGCCACCCAGGCCAAAGAACAGCGATTCAAGGAAATTGTGCTGCTCGCGCACATTCAGCAGCGGAATGCCGAGCACCGCGCAATTGGTGGTGATCAACGGCAGGTAGATGCCAAGCACACGAAACAGCACCGGCGAAGTCTTCTTGATGAACATTTCAGTGAAGCCGACGATGCCGGCAATCACCACGATGAACGACAGGGTGCGCAAATAAGAAAGATCCTGGCCGAGCAGATAGGTATCGATCAGGAAACTCGCGCCGGAAGCCAGCGTCAACACGAAAGTCGTGGCCGCGCCCATGCTGATGGCGGTTTCAAGCTTGCGCGAAACCCCCATGAATGGGCAAAGCCCAAGAATTTTCGACATCACGATGTTGTTCACAAACACCGTGCCGATAAGGATGAGTAGGTAGTTTTCCAATGGGGGTTTGAGCAGGAGCGAGATATTTCGCCGTGATTATCCGCTACCCCATGGGGCGCGGACAACGCCGGCATCAGTCCAGCAACTCGTGAGCGCCATCGCAATAGGGCGGGTTGGCCGTGTGTTTGCAGGTGCACAACCAGACCTGGGTCAAAGTCTCCACCTTGAACGGCATCGGCTTGAGATCGGTACCGGCATGCGAGCCGTCGCAATACGGCTGGTTTTTTGATCTGCCACAACTACACCACCAATATTCTCCGGCTTCCAGGTTGGCCTCGATGGGGTCTTTGCCGGCGACAACGGGTTCACTCATGTTTGCATCCTCTCGTTAATACCCGACTGAATTTGTCGGGTAGTGGATATTACAAGGGATGCGCGGCTTCGTCAGGTCTCAAAATCTGACAATGCAGTGTTGAAAAGCCCCAAATACGTACATTTCATAAACTTGGAAAACTCAGTTGAGCGCAGATATTTCTCCGTGAAGCCGCCTGAATACTGGCGAGAGGCCGATTTCCGCATTCACCTGTCGGGAGAGGTGGAATACGCTGTAGGAGGCTCTGCTTGCGGGCCCAGTACCACAACTCGCCCCAATGCTCGCGCAGCAAGCGGACGCTCCTACAACGCGGACAACTGCCGGATTTTGGATAAATGTTCGCGCATCCATCACATGCTGTTGAGCCAAGTTTGGCATTTGCATACACTGCTAGCATTGCATTCAAAAGGGGCGATCCCATGGCAACGCTGATGATCCGAAATCTGGACGAAACCACAAAGACCAATCTTCGTTTACAAGCGGCACGCCACGGCATCTCGATGGAAGAAGAAGCCCGGCAACTGCTGCGCAAGGCGGTCAACCCTTCCGTACCCAGCGAAGGCCTGGGCACGCGTCTTCAACGTCGCTTCGGCGCGCTGGGTGGCGTGGAAATGGAAGCGTCACGGCTGCCCGACCGAGCCCTGCCTGACTTCGCCGAGGTTGACGGGGCATGATTTTGCTCGATACCAACGTGCTATCTGAATTGATGCGCCCTCAGCCCAATCCTGCAGTGGTTGCCTGGGTCAATGCTCAGTCGAGCGGGGCGCAGGTGAGCGCAATCACCCAGGCCGAAATCAGCCTCGGCATTGCGCTGTTGCCGGATGGAAAACGACGCGATGTACTGGCCGTTGCTGCCCGACAGATGTTCGAAGAAGATTTCGCGGCGCGCTGCTTGCCATTCGACTCGCTGGCAGCTGAGCACTTCGCCCTCATCGTCGCCGAGCGGCGCCATATCGGCCGTCCAATTAGCACGCAAGACGCCCAAATCGCTGCTATCGCTCTGGCGCACAACATGCCGCTGGCAACGCGAAATACCGATGACTTCAAGGCCATCCCTGGCTTGGCGCTTGTCAATCCCTGGAACGATGGTTGAACGTGAATCCGGCTAATCTCCGCTTCGCAGGAGCACCCACTTACGGCGCGGCCGTTGTGGGGACGGCAAGTAAAACGACGCCCTGTTAACCCGGATGTTTCATAAATTCTCGTGATGATCGCGCCGGCCCTTGTTTGCAATGGGAATTTCGCGAAGGAGCGGCGTAGTTATTCATACGCCCGACTGAGCGAAACTTTCCAGTGCGGACAAGGGACCAGCGAGGGCACGCGAGTATTTATGAAACATCCGGGTTAATACCGGCTCAGATTGCTCACCGATCCAGTTGCAGCGCGGCGAGCCGGGCGTACAGCCCGCCTTGGTTGCGCAAATCTGCCGGGGTACCGGTCTCGACAATGCGGCCTTGATCCATGACCACGATGCGATCGACTTTTTGCACCGTGGCCAGGCGATGTGCGATCACCAGCGTGGTGCGTCCCCGCATCGCTGCGCTGAGGCCTTGCTGGACCAGAACTTCCGATTCCGCATCGAGCGCGCTGGTGGCTTCGTCAAGCAGCAGCAGCGGTGCTCCTTTCAGCATGGCGCGGGCGATGGCGATGCGTTGGCGCTGGCCGCCGGAAAGTCGGGTTCCGCGTTCGCCGAGGAAGGTCTGGTAGCCGTCCGGCAGGCGTTCGATGAATTCGTCGACCAGCGCAGCCTTGGCGGCTTGCAGCACTTCGGCATCGCTGGCGCTGGCGCGGCCATAGCGGATGTTCTCCAGCGCATTGGCGGAAAAGATCACCGGGTCTTGCGGCACGATGGCGATGCTTTGTCGCAAATCACCCAGGCGCAACTGACGGATGTCCTGGCCGTTGAGCTGAATGCCGCCTTCGGATACGTCGTAATAGCGTAGCAACAGCTGGAACAGGCTGGTTTTACCGGCGCCGGAGGGGCCGACCAGGGCGACGCTTTCGCCAGGGGCGATGTCGAGGTCGATCTTGTCCAGCGCGTTGGTGTGCGGACGTGCGGGATAACGGAAGCTGACATGGTCGAAGCGGATGGCGGCCCGCGCCGGCTGGGCTGGCGTCAACGGGCTGGCGGATTCCTGGATGGCGGCTTCGGCGTGCAGCAGGTCGAGCAAGCGTTCGGTGGCACCGGCGGCGCGCATGATGTCGCCCCAGACTTCAGCCAGCGTGCCGACGCCGCCGGCAACCAACGCGGCGTAGATCACGAAGGAAGCCAGTTCGCCGCCGGTCATGGCGCCTTCGGCAACCTGATGGGTGCCAATCCAGAGCACGAAGATGATGGTGCCCATGACGGCGGTGATAATCAGGCCGGTGAGCGCGGCGCGAACCCGCGTGCGCAGGATGGCGGTGACAAAACTGGTTTCGGTGCGCTCGATGTAGCGCTGTGTTTCCCGTGTTTCTTGCGTGAAGGCTTGCACGGTGGGCATGGCGTTGAGGATTTCGCCGGCCAGCGCGGCGGTGTCGGCGATGCGGTCCTGCGATTCGCGCGAGAGTTTTCTGACTTTGCGGCCGATGACCAGAATCGGCAGGATCAACAAGACCATCAGGCCCAGGTTGAGGGAGAACAGATAGAGGCTGGTGTAGGCCAGCATCGCCATGCCGCCGATGAATTGGAACAAGCTGCGCAAACCCATCGAAATCGAACTGCCGACCACGGTTTGAATCAGCGTCGTATCGCCGGTGAGGCGCGACAGCACTTCACCGGTCTGCAAGGTCTCGAAAAATTGTGGCGATTGCTTCAATACCCGCGCATAGACGGCGTTGCGCAGATCCGCCGTGGCCCGCTCGCCGACCCAGGACACGGTGTAAAAGCGGCCTGCAACCGCCAGCGCCCAAGTCACGGCCAAGCCGAACAGGGCAAGGAAATGTCCGTTCAGGCTCAAGTCGCCAAGCAGGCCATCGCGGTGCTGAATTTCTGCGCCAAAGCTGAAATCGATCAGGTCACGAAACGCCAGCGGTACCAGCAGGATGGTGGCGGACGCCAGAATGAGCAGCGCGAATGCAAGTGCCAGGCGTGCCCGATAGGGACGCAGGAAGGGCCAAAGCGCTTTCAGTGTAGCGAGTGAACGGGGAGGGGTTCGCGAACCAGGTGGCGGACTTGACTGCGGAATGGCAGGCCGAGAGTCGGGTCGAGCTTCGGACCGAGATGCAGGTCGGCTGGGTGGGGAGGTGGTCATACCCCATTGTCATTCATCTTGCGGCTGGAATCAGTGTGAGCCTGCAGTGGCGCAGACCGGAATTTCCAGCTCCCGGTTTGGCGGCCTGATTGCCGGGGAGCCGGCGACAAACAGGTTTTTCGGCTCAGGAGACTGGAATTGTCTTTGCCGTCTCCGTGCCGACCTTGGGCAGGCGAATGGTCAGCACACCGTTTTTGTATCCTGCCTCGGCTTTGTCGATATCCACATTTCGCGGCAATGGAATGGCACGTTGGAAAGCGCCATAGGCGCGTTCCATGATGTGGTAAGTGCTGTCTATGGTTTCGCTTTCGAAGCGCTTTTCTCCGGCGATGAAGAGCGTGTTGCCTTCGATGGTGATGCTGCAATCGTCCTTGTCCATGCCGGGCAGTTCGACGCGCACCACCACGTCTTTGCCAGTTTCCTCCACCTCGCCAGCCAGCAGGCTCCAGCGCGGGAACGCGGCGGGGGCACTGCTGGACGATGTTTCCACCCGATCATCCGCGCCATGGTCGCGTTTGAAATGAGTTAGCGATTCGCTGCTGCGGGTGAGCAATTCACGCCAGCCTTCGGAAAGGTTTTCCCAGGCGCGATTGATCTCCCGGCCGATGTTCTTGCCAGCCTGCTTTAACGTATCGAGCATGATTAACCCCCATTTTAAAAATCAAAATTCAATGAGAAAACGTGGGAAAGAACTGCGTTCTGAACCGAATGGCACTGACTTAAGCATTGCCATACCTACTCCCCCTTTGAAAAGGGTGGCTGGGGGGATTTATGAGACATCCGCTTAGGCCACCGTTGTTAAATCCCCCTCGATCCCCCTTTACAAAGTGGGAAGCAAACCCGTCCAACCCATTCCGTACTGAACACTTGTACTGAACCCCTGTACTGAACCTCTATTGCATCAACGATAGACCAGCACAGGGAGCTTGCAATGGGTCAGCACCTTCTGTGTTTCCGACCCAAGCAGCAACGCGCTGGCGCCGCGCCGACCATGTGAAGCCATGAAGATGAGATCGCAACCTTGGCGGTTGGCCGCTGCAATGATTCCAGTGTGGGGCGAGTTGCAAAAATCGCAGATTTTGTCGAACCCCACCCCGGCATCGCCTGCAATCTGTCCGGCCTCATCCAAAATCGCTTCCGCCCGGCTTTCCATCGCGGCGGTGAGTGCCTCATCAACGGTGGCGTCTGCGAGCACTACTTCACCGCCAATGTAGGAAGGAAAATATTCGAATTTCGCGAAGTAGAACGTCAACCGTGCACCCGTATCCTTCGCAAACCGACATGCATTTTCAACGGCTGTGCGGGCAAGTTCAGTTCCGTCTACCGGTACCAAAATGTTCTTGAACATTTTCGGCCTCCTCGTTGGATTCATTGTCACTTCAACAATAGGCTACCGAGCTGGGAAACGGGGTTTGATTTGTGGGGTGAACGTCGCGTGGGCGGCGTCACTGCGCGTCAATTTCGGTAGTTTTTTTCCGGCAGTTTTTATCGATGGACTGCCCTTGCTGCGCAGGCTTGGCCTCAAGGGTTACCACATCAAATCGTCCGGGATCTGGAAGTCAGAATACGGATCGTCCACATCGACCTCGGAGAGGGGTTTGTTCACCCGAATGACGAGCGACGCATCGCGTTCGGCAATCTTGTCGGCGATGATTTTTGGGACCAATTCGGCGTTGCTGCCTAGGCAGACGATCACAAGGCGTCCAGCCGTTATATGTGCATGTACTGCGGCCGACACATACATGCGTTCGATTTTGTTGCCGTTGGTGAAATTGAAGGCGATATCTCCGTTGCCCTTGCTCTGGCGATTCTGCTGCACCATCTGAGTGATTTGCGCCTGGATTGCCTTTTGGGTGGCGGCTGCATCCCGCTGGGCATTGAGTTCGCGAGCCCGCTCGGCATTCTTGCGTTGGGCTTCGAGTGCGGCCAGACGAGCTTCATCGACAACTTGCGTGCCGGTCTGGCGCTCGACTTTCTTCTGCTTGCTCTTCTCCTGGTGGGCCTGTTTGATTTTTTTCTGGTTGATCAGTCCGGCTTTCAAGAACTGGTCCTGCATGGAAGCCATATGTGCTGCTCCGAAAATTAGGGGTGTTGAGCCAGTCAGAATCTCCGCCGGCAAAGGGAAACAAGAGAAACAAGAGAAACAAGAATAGCAAATTGTCGGTGGGGCGATCTGCCATCGAAGCCTTGACTCAGTTGGAGTTCTCCACCAGGGCATCAATGACCCGCAGCACGTTTTCCAGTCGCAAGGTGGGCTGGCCTGCTACAAGATCGACGATGAAGCGCACACCCACCCCCGCCGCCAGGGCCAACTGCGGCTGCGTCAGCCCGAGTTGTTTACGGGCGGCACGAACTGCGTCGCCGAGTTGTTGATGTGAGCGAATGGATGTCATGGTCTTGTTAGTTTCCCGTTAGGGAAACTTCTGAGGCATGCGGAGAATATTGGTCTAAATGTCCGCAAGAACTGCGGCGGATAGATCGGCGCAGTGGCATCGCTCGGCTTGCGGACTGAACAGCGTCTTCTTGGACTCCCACCAACCCGTTCAGAGCACTGCCATGGAAGTCATTCACCTCAACCAAAGAAACCATGCCCAGTGCAGGCATGTCAGTGAGGAAACTCTGGAACGCTGGCGCTGCGACGGCATCGGTCCCAAGTTTCTCAAGCTAACAGGGCGTGTGCTTTATCGGTTGGTCGACAACCCTTTGCGCGCGTGAATACGCTCACCATTGAACCTAATTCGGGTGGTAGTACCAAGCGGCTAAGTTCTTCGTTTTGGTCAAGGTCGAAGTCATTCTGGGCTTCGTAGTCTGCCCAGTTGCCGCTGGCAAAGCGGTGTTGGCTGGCGATGACGATGTACAGCTCGACGCTGGGGGTGCGGAAGACTTCGCGCTCGAAGCTGTTTTGCGCCGGTGGCCAGGAGCAGATGACGACCTGGGGGGCGTACTTTCGCAAAGCCGTTTCGGCATCCATGCGGATTACCGAGTCTGGGTATTCGATCCTGTCTGGCCAGCTATGGTCATCGATTGCGGTGATTTGAACGCCACGGGCTTGCAGGAAACGGCTCAGCGTGCCGTCACCGGCAGCAATTTCAAGACTTTTTCTATTGCCGATCAAGCTTGCCAGTTGATCAATCAATGGCTTGGAGTAGAAGCAGTAGATGCCTTTGCGTTCTACCAGCGGCATCAGAAAACTTTTCTGCCAGATCAGCGGCCAGAGCAGTTTGAACCAGAACATTGAAACTGGTTTGCGCTCGAAGCCTCGTTTGAAGAGCAGGCGTTGCGCGAGCAGGCCGTTGAACAGATTGAAACGAACCTTGCCGCTGACCTTACCTCTACTTTGGCCTGTAACCAGGGCCAGTGCGTGACGTTCTACCGCCAGCGCGGTCATTCGTTGCTTGATGGCGGATCGCACAAGGATTGCTTGTTCACGCTGGCTCGGCTTCTTCCCGACATTGTGTTTTTGCGCCGGATTCAGTAATGCGTGCAAGCGCGCGGGATTGTTCTCAGCCTGGGCTGTCATCAGATCGCTCTCCACCTCTTGCCATATTTCCGGGTAGTTTTCGCGAAGGGCGGCTAGAGATGGTTTGGTCTTTAGCCAGGCGAGCGGATCGTCAGCGGCGTGTGCGGTCTGTGTTTTGCTCATGGCGGAGGCACAAGGTTTGCAAGGTTTCTCGGGCTGGCATGCGGATGTGCGTTGGTTTTTTGGGTTTATACAGCGTGCTTGCCGGCTGTGTTGCCGGCAGCGTAAATCCGTAGAGATTTGGCGGCAGAAAATGACGGCGTGACGGAGGCCTGTATGCGGCGGAAGGCGCTGGCAAGAAAACGCTGACGATTCCAACGTCCGACAGGCTCCTAGACGAGTTCAATGGCAAATTGCGGCAGCCACAGACTCAAACAGGTGCCCTCATGGGTTGAGGTCCAATGGATATTTGCGCCGATAGACTTTGCGCGCCTCAGTTGATTCGATAAGCCCTTGCCGCCGTTTTGCAGTGCGCTCTCCATATCGAATCCCTTGCCGTTGTCGCTGATAATGACAACCACGCCATTTTTTTCGATGCGCGTAGCAACGTGAATCTCGCTGGCCTGGGTGTGCTTGATGATGTTGGTGAACGCTTCCTGCAGGATGCGCAGAATATGCAGCGAGTTTTTCGGGTCCAGCCAGTCGAGTTCGGGGACGTCCTGAACCTCCCAGTGCAGCGAAATCCCTGTGCTCTCAAGACGCGGCGCCAGACGATAGCGTAGCGTTGCAAGCAACAGCAGCAGGTCTCGCTCCACCGGCTCCATCGAATCGATAGCCAGCTTGAGGTCATCGATGCAGCCCTTGAGCACCTGCGCCACTTCGCCCTCGCCGATCTTGCCGTTTTCAACCACCCTTAACGCACTGATCAGCGCCGAGCCCAGACCATCGTGCATATCCTGCATCAGGCGTTGACGTTCATCGCTCAGTGTCTGACGGTGTTCGATCCCGCGCAGCTTTTCATGGCTTTGCGTCAATTCGGCCTCGCGCGCAGCCAGGCGCGCGGCGAGGCTGGCATTGACCTGATTCACATCCTGAATCGCCTGGCTGCGGATCAGGTTGAAGCGATAGGCCAGCGCAAACGCCAATAGCAGCATTTCCATGGCCGAACCAATTTGCAATGCGTAGGTGACCGGGGCAGGTTGCGACTGGTACATGGAAAAAATGATGCTGGGCACCCGATTATTCGCGAACAGCAAGGTCATGAGGACATTAGTCATGAACACGCCACTAGCGAGCAAAAAGAACATGGCCATACGCTGCCGCTGGAATACCGCACAGTAGAAGCTAACGAACAAAATCATGATTCCCGTGGCGAAATAAAACAGCGTGGCGGGCAAGATGAAGATTGGGTAGGAATAAGCCAGCCCGAACACAAAAAGCAGAAGGATGCCGATAAACCCTTTGATGACCCAATCCATACGCGGGACGTTGTCACGGGTGTTCAGCATGCGCTGCATGAACATCAGCCAGGCTGCAAGCATGACCGCATAGCTGATGCCGACGGCCATGTTCGACCACAGCGTGGTGTCTGGCCAGAAAAATTCCTTGGCCAAACCATTGGTTCCAAAAATGGCGAGTACCTTGCTGATGGCGAATCCGGAATACAGCAGATATACGACATCCCGCAAAGCGATGAAGAGCAGTAAGTTGAACAGGATCATCGCCGTGGCAATGCCGAAATACCAGGCCTGAGCGATATAGTCGATCCGTTCGTGGTCGTGAAAAGTCTGCGGTTCCCATAGCTTGGCCAGAACAATCATGGCCCCCACGGACTGAAGCCGCAGGTAAACCACCTGCTCCGAATACGCCGGCAGGGTCAAGGGAAAAACAAATAGCCGGTTGGGGTAGGGGCGCGTGGAGAAAGGTGTGGCATTGCCGGTGACCAGGGCTTGATAACTCCCGTCGGCCATCGGTCGATAAAACTGAATGCTTGAGATGAGTGGAAAGCGGATTTCCAGCATCCGCTCGACAGGATGGTCGGAAGCATTGCGTAAAGGCAGGCGCAGCCAGAAGGCCGAGCGGGAAAAGCCATAGCTTGTTGCCTGTGAAACGGCGAAACGACGTGCGACCTCGGGTCTCAACACATCGGCCAGCGTCAGTGCCTGGCCGGGATCTTCGAGGACGGCAAAATATTGGCCCAGCCAAACCACCCCCTGATCAAGCCGGCTAGCTTCCAGCACCTTGTCTGCCGCACAAGCCGATGCGGAAAGTGCGATCAGAAACGCTGACAACAGGCTGAAAAATCTTGCCCAGCGCGACCTGCTTTCAGTCATGCATCACTCTGAGCTTGCTCGCCGCAAAAATCGCCTCGCTTTTAGAGGTGACCTTGAGTTTGCTGTAGATGCGGCGCACATAGGTCTGCACCGTATGTTGCGAGACCTGCATCAACGCGGCGATCTCCTTGGCGGAAAAGCCGCGCGTAATCAGATCCAGCGTTTCCCTTTCCCGCTCCGACAAGGTCACTGCCTCGTCCGCTTCACGCGGCGGACGCAGCCCCGTGCGAAATCGCGTCAGCACCTGCCGCGCGATCAGCGGACTGATCGGGCTGCCACCTGAATTCAGATCGCGGATTTCGTTGACCATGCTGGCCGGGGTGCTGTCCTTCAACAGATAACCGGCGGCGCCCGCTTCGAGCGACTGCATGACATGCATCTCATCGCCGAAGGTCGTGCTGACCATCACGGCGCAACTGGGCCACAG
>CAMDHJ010000020.1 GCA_945897865.1 Tepidiphilus sp. J10 | reverse complement strand
TCCACCGCATCGGACAGCACCTGCATGCCGCGCAAGGTGTCGCGCAGGTGTTTCAGCTGGTCGAGTTCTTCCACCAGTTGATCGGCGCTGGGCAGGAATTCGTGGATCGGCGGGTCGAGCAGGCGGATGGTGACCGGGCGCGGCGCCATCACCTTGAAGATGCCGACAAAGTCGGCGCGCTGGATCGGCAGCAGTTTGTTGAGCGCAACCTGACGATCGCTGATGGTGTCGGCGACGATCATCTCGACCACGATGGGCAAGCGTTCGGTGGCGTTGAACATGCGCTCGGTGCGGCACAGTCCGATGCCCATGGCGCCGTACTTCAGCGCGCGCCCGGCGTCATGCGGCGTATCGGCGTTGGCCATCACCTTCAGCTTCGCCATCTCGTCGGCCCAGGCCAGCAGGGTGTCGAGTTCGGCCGAGAAATCGGCTTCGATCATCGCCACTTCACCCAGGTAGACGTTGCCGGTGGTGCCATCCAGCGTGATCACCGTGCCTTCGCCGAACACCTTGTCGCCGACGACCGCCTGACGGGTGTGGACATCGACATGAATGCCCTCGGCACCGGCGACGCAGGGCTTGCCCATGCCGCGCGCGACCACGGCGGCGTGCGAGGTCTTGCCGCCACGGCTGGTGAGAATGCCCTGTGAGGCGAAGAAACCATGAATGTCTTCCGGCTTGGTTTCTTCCCGCACCAGAATCACTTTCTCGCCGGCGCGGCCGAGTTTTTCGGCGCGGTCGGCATCAAACACGGCAATGCCGGAGGCCGCGCCGGGTGACGCCGGCAAGCCTTTGGCCACCGGTTTGGCGCCGGCTTTCGGGTCGAGGCGGGGGAACAGCAGTTGTTCCAGCAGTTCCGGCTGGATGCGCTGCAGAGCCTGAGTCTTGTCGATTAGGCCGTCCTGCACCATTTCAACCGAAGTGCGCACCAGTGCGGTGGCGTTCATCTTGCCGTTGCGGGTTTGCAGGCAATAGAGCACGCCCTTTTCGATGGTGTATTCGAAGTCCTGCACTTCCTGGTAATGGCTTTCCAGCTGGTTGCGCAGGTTGAGCAGTTGCCGGAAAAGGTCCGGCATTTCCTTTTCCAGTTCCGCCACCGGCTTCGGTGTCCGGATGCCGGCCACCACGTCCTCGCCCTGGGCGTTGGTCAGGTACTCGCCGAACATCACGTTCTCGCCGGTGCCGGGGTCGCGGGTGAAGCCGACGCCAGTCGCCGAGTCGTCGCCCATGTTGCCGAACACCATGGCCACCACGTTGACTGCGGTGCCGTTGGCCATCGCCGGCGTGATCTTGAATTCGCGCCGGTAATCCACCGCGCGCTTGCCGCCCCAGGAGTTGAACACCGCCTTGATGGCGATTTCGAGTTGTTGATACGGGTTGGTGGGGAAAGGCTGGCCGGTGTGTTTTTGCACCACTTCCAGGAAACGTTCGGCGATCTCGCTCAGATCGCGCGCCGACAGACCGACATCGTGTTTGACGCCGGCCTTCTGCTTCACCGCCTCGAACTCGGTGTCGAACAGCTCTTCCGGCACGCCGAGCGCAACTTTGCCGAACAACTGGATGAAACGGCGATAGGCGTCATTCGCGAACCGCTCGTTGCCGGTCTGCGCGATCAGGCCCTGCAGCGTGTCCGGGTTGAGGCCGAGGTTGAGGATGGTGTCCATCATGCCCGGCATCGACATCGCCGAACCCGAGCGCACCGAGACCAGCAACGGATTCTCGCGGCCGCCGAACACCTTGCCGCTGGCGGTTTCAACCCTTTCCAGTTGCAGCCGCACTTCATCCATCACCCCGCCCGGCAGCGCATGCTGGGCATCGTCCAGATAGGCCAGACAGGCCTCGGTGGTGATGACGAAACCCGGCGGCACGTTGAGGCCGATCTGCGTCATCTCGCACAGATTCGCGCCCTTGCCGCCCAACAGATGTTTGTTCTTGCCGTTGCCTTCACTGAATGCATACACCCACTTTGTTGACATGATCCCTCTCCCGGTTGAGTTGCCGATCTGACGCGCCAATGCATCCCACGCAGGTGCAAGCATCGCACGCCAGGACAGGGCGCGTCAGCCTGAGGCATTGTGGAAGTAATGTCCGGCGGCGGATCGATGGCGTTGTCGTGCCGATCCGAAATCGCGGGATTGCCAAACAACAGAATCGGCATGTCACCGAACCATCACTTCAAGGTCACAAAAGCTTTACAGCGGCTGGCTATGCTTCGCCCGATTTTTCAATGACAGGGAGCAAACAATGAATTTTCAGCGCTATCTGGCTACGGCCATTCTGGCTACCGGCGTCTTGTTGGCGGGATGTGACGACAACAGCGATGAACAGCCAAGCATTGAGGTTGGTACCAAAGCCAGCGTGGTCATGCTGGAAACGACCGACCTGCATACCAATATTCTTGGTTACGACTACTTCAAACTGGCTGCGGATCCGTCTTTCGGTTTTGACCGGGTGGTCACCTTGATCAAAGCCGCTCGCGCCGAATTCGCGAATACCTTTCTGTTCGACAACGGCGACACCATCCAGGGCACCGCGCTCGCCGATTATCAGGCCCAGGTTGCGCCGATCGGTTGCGAGACCACGCTGGCCATGTACAAAGCGATGAACACCATGAACTACGATGCCGGCACCATCGGCAACCACGAGTTCAACTATGGCCTGCCGTTCCTGAGCCAGGTCAGCGGCTTGCAATTGAATGTGGATGCGGATGGCATGCCGACGAAGAAATGTGCCGGCCCCAACTTCCCGCTGGTGCTCGCCAACGTCAACAGCAGCAAAGACAACCAGCCGTTGTTTTCTCCCTATAGCCTGATTACCCGCAACCTGACCGCCACCGATCCTGACGGCAAGACAGTGACCGCCGCGATCAAGGTGGGGGTGGTGGGCTTCGCTCCGCCTCCGATCATGAATTGGGACAAGCGCTGGCTGGATGGCAAGGTCTACATCTCGGATACGTTGGAAGTCGCTCAAAAATACGTGCAGGAAATGCGTGCCAAAGGCGCCGATCTGGTGGTTTTCCTCCAGCACGGTGGCCTGGATGGCGCTGCATACAGTGCGGACATGGAAAATCTTGGCTACTACCTCTCCATGGTTGGCGGGGTGGATGTGATGTTCATGGGGCACTCGCATCGGGTTTTCCCCAACGCCACCAGCACCCTGGCGGCGTTCAATCTGCCTGGCGTGGACAAGAGCAAAGGTTTGATCAACGGCGTCCCTTCGGTCATGGCCAACTATTGGGGTAAAAGCCTGGGCGTGATCAAGCTGAATCTGGTCTACGGCGAGAACGGCTGGTATGTGGACAAGAGCAAGACGACGGTAGAAACCCGTTCCACCCGCAATACCGATGGCACCTATGTGGCGGCAGACCCGGCGATTGCCAGTCTGGTCGATAGCGAACACAAGGCCACCATCGAATATGTGAAAACGCCGATTGGCGATACCGATTTCCGCATGACCACCTATTTTGCCGATGTCGGCGAAGTGGGCGCGATCCAGTTGGTCAATCAAGCCCAGGCCGCCTATGTGAAGGATTATGTGGCGGCCAATCTGCCCCAGTACGCAAGTTTGCCGGTGCTCTCTGTGTCGGCACCCTTCAAGAGCGGTTTCGGCGGCGGTTCGGATTACACCGATGTTCAGCAAGGCAATGTGGCCATCAACAATGCCGCCGATCTCTACCTCTACCCCAACACGGTGTATGCGGTAAAAGTGACTGGCGCCGGAATCAAGAACTGGCTGGAAAAGGCCGCCAACCGCTTCAATCAGATCGATGTGACCAAGACCACCGCGCAAGAACTGGTCGGCAGCTTTCCCGGCTACAACTTCGATATGTTTACCCACACGGATATCAGCTATGAAATCGACGTCACCCAACCCGCCAACAGCCGCATCGTCAACCTGATGTACAAGGGCGTGGCGATCGACCCCGCCGCTGAATTCATCGTCGCGACCAACAACTACCGTGCCAGCGGTGGCGGCGGTTTCCCCGGACTCGACGGCAGCAACATCATCTACGCGTCTCCCGATGCCAATCGGGACGTGCTGATCGCTTACATCAAGGTCTTGGAGAACATCAAACGCACCAGCAACGGGGCAGACCGCTCCTGGCGCTTCAAGAAAGTGGCCACGACCGGGCCGGTGATCTTCCATAGTGCGCAAAACGTGTTGAGTCTGGCCAGCGCTGCCGGGCTGAGCAATGTCAGTCTGTATCAGGCGGATGATGGTAGCGGCAAGAACCTGTCGATCTACCAGATCGACCTGGCGAACTGAGCCGCGCGTTCACGCATTTGCCCCGGCGCCGGCTTTGCTGGCGCCGTTTCGTTTTGGAGTCCTATTGTGACTATTCGTCGGCAATACCGCTGGCTGTGGTTACCGGCTGTCTTGCTGCCTGCCTTGCTGGTTGCTGCAGGTTTCCTGTTGGGCAATCCGACGGTAACGGAAACTGAATCTCTGCGTGTTCGTGCCGCGCTCGGGCAATGGCCTGCGGAAATTCGACTGCGCAGTGCAGCCTGGCTGGGCAACCCGGCTGCCTTGCGCGCTGAGGCAATGAATCTGCTGGCAAGCAATTCCCCGTCGGGAATCGCCGAGGGGCAAGCCAAACTCCGGCAAGCTGCTGGCAAAGGTGACCGTCGGGCAGCGTTGATGTTGGGGAAATTGTATTTTCATGGCGCCAACGGGCTGCCACGCAACCACGCGCTGGCCCGTCCCTGGCTGCAGCAGGCTGCGTCCGAATGGCCTGCGGCTGATTATTATCTGGCCTTGATCGAAAAAAATGGCCTCGCCGATGCGGCCAATCCTGAACGCGCACTGGCCGCGTTGACGCGCGCTGCCAATGCCGGTGTGCCGCATGCGCAGTTTCTGCTTGCACAAGCTTATCTGGAGGGGCAGGGCGTGGTACGGGACGAGGCAAAAGCGCTGCAACTGATCCATCTGGCTGCGGAGCAGGAATATCCCCATGCCCTGCAATTTCTCGCCCAGGCTTACGCTCGGGGAGACCATGGTTTGCCCAGGGATGAGCGGCAGGCAAACCTGCTGTTCGCATTGACTGCCGACGCGAACCGCGACAGCCCGGCGTTTCCCTGACGGTATCTTTGGATTGTCCGGCGCATGCGTCGCCATGCCGCCTGGCCGAGTTTGCGGATGACCGATGCGCGGATCATGCTGGCTTGGCCGGGGCTGCGCGTGCGACCATGCTGGGCCCTGGCTACGCTGGCTATTTCCCATGCAACGTTGCGCCAAATCTGCCGTCCCTGTGGCTGAACTGTCGCCTGGATGCGGGTTCTTTGCCGCATCCGCAGGGCTGGTGCGGTTCTCGCGCTTGAGTGCAACAGTTCTAATGAATTTTATTGAAAGTTGAATGCAAACCTCTGATACCCCGGTATTCCGCGACATCGTCCTGATCGGCGGCGGTCACAGCCATGCTGTGGTGCTGCACATGTGGGCGATGAACCCATTGCCCGGCGCGCGCCTGACGCTGATCTGCACCGATACCGACACGCCGTATTCCGGCATGCTGCCCGGCTACATCGCCGGCCATTACAGTTGCGACGATGTGCATATCGACGTCCGCCGTCTGGCCGAATTCGCCGGCGCGCGCTATTTCCGCGATGCGGTCATCGGCATTGATCGGGTGACGCGGGAAGTGATCTGCCGTTCGCGTCCGCCGGTGGCCTACGACGCGCTGTCGATCAACATCGGTTCGACGCCGAAGCTGGTCAACGTACCCGGCGCCGATGCGCATGCGGTGCCGGTGAAGCCGATCCGCCAGTTCAACGAGCGCTGGCTGGCGCTGCTGGAGCGGGTGCGCCAGCACGCCGGCGTGACCACGGTGGCGGTGGTCGGCGCCGGTGCCGGCGGCGTCGAAATGACGCTGGCGATGCAGTTCCGCCTGCGCCGCGAACTGACTGCGCTGGGGCGCAATCCGGACGAACTGCGGATGCATTTACTGACCTCCGGCCCGACCATCCTGCCGACCCACAATGCCGCTGTGCGGCGCGCGTTCGAGCGGGTGCTGACGCAACGCGGGGTAGTGCTGCATCTCGATGCGGAAGTGGTTCGCGTCGAGCCAAATCGGTTGCTTACTGCGCGCGGCGAGTCGGTCGATGCCGATGAAATCGTCTGGGTGACCCAGGCTGGTGGCGCCGCCTGGTTGGCCGGCACCGGTCTGGCGCTGGATGAGACGGGCTTCATCCGGGTGCGCGACACGCTGCAAAGCGAAACCGACCCGCTGATTTTTGCCGCCGGCGATTGCGTCGCATGGCCTGATCGGCCGCTGGAGAAGGCCGGCGTCTTCGCGGTGCGCATGGGGCCGCCGCTGGCCGACAATCTACGCCGCCAGTTGCTCGGCCAGCCACTGAAACCCTACCGGCCGCAACGCCGCTGGCTGGCGTTGATCAGCACCGGCGAAAAGCACGCGATCGCCTCACGCGGTGCGTTGTTCATGCAAGGCGACTGGGTCTGGCGCTGGAAGGACTGGATCGACCGTCGCTTCATGCTGCGTTTTTCCGAATTTCCGACGATGACCGAGCGCAAGCCGTCCACCGAACGGATTCCGCTGGAACCCGCCGAACAGACCCAGGCCATTTCGGCGTTGGCGATGCGTTGTGGCGGTTGCGGCGCCAAGGTTGGCGCCAGTGTGTTGTCGCGCGCGTTGGCGCAGGTGCAGCCGATTCAACGCGACGATGTGCTGATCGGCCTGCACGCGCCGGATGACGCCGCCGTGCTGCGCGTACCGCCGGGCAAGGCGCTGGTGCACAGCGTCGATTTCTTCCGTGCTTTCATCGACGACCCCTGGATATTCGGCCGCATCGCGGCCAATCACGCGCTCGGCGATGTATTCGCGATGGGGGCCGAAGCGCAATCCGCCACCGCAATCTGCACTGTGCCGCCGGGCTTGGAAAGCAAGATTGAGGACACCCTGTTGCAAATGCTGTCCGGCGCGGTGTCGGTGCTCAATGAAGCCGGCTGCGCGCTGGTCGGTGGCCACACCGGCGAAGGCCGCGAGCTGGGGCTGGGCTTCGCGGTGAATGGCCTGATCGACGTGTCGTTGGCGGGTGAATTGGCCGGAGTGATGACCAAGGGCGGCATGCGTCCCGGCGACGTGCTGATCCTGACCAAACCCATCGGCACCGGCACGCTGCTCGCCGCGCATGCGCTGTTGAAAGCGCGCGGCCGCTGGATCGACGCCGCGCTGGAGTCGATGCAGGTATCGAACCAAGCCGCCGCTGCCTGTCTGATCGAACATGGCACACGTGCCTGCACCGACCTCACCGGCTTCGGCCTGATCGGCCATCTGGTCGAAATGACCAGGCCATCTGGTGTCGATGCCGAACTCGAACTGGATGCGCTGCCACTGCTGGATGGCGCGCGCGAAACGGTGGCCGCCGGTGTGCTGAGTTCGCTGCAGCCGGCCAACACACGATTGCGGCGCGCGCTGAGTAATCAGGAAGCCGCATTGAATCACCCGAATTACCCGCTGCTGTTCGACCCGCAAACCGCCGGTGGCCTGCTCGCCAGCGTGCCGGCAACGACCGCCGACGCCTGCCTGGCAGCTTTGCATGCGCTGGGTTACCCGCATGCCGCGCGGATTGGACGGGTTCTGCCGCAAAACGATGCGTTGATGCCGATTCGGGTGGTGCTGTAGCGACGGGTATTGCAAAAATCTCGCGCCGCAAGCGGACGCTCCTACCGCCGCAATTTGACAGGTAGGAGCGTCCGCTTGCGGCGCGAGATGTGCGGTCGCGTAAAGATCGTTAGCGGGCCGAATCCAGGATAGCCGTGTCGACTTGTTTCGAGTAGGGTAATCGCGCCGCGAGCGGACGCTCCTACAACTTTCATCCCGAACTGCCAAAGCCATGAAATTCATCGATAACTTCCCGTTTCCCTTGCTGATTGTGCTGACCGTTTTCATGCTCGGGGCACCCTTCGTGCCGGAGCCGCATCTGGTTGAGAAAATGCGCATGTTGTCTGAAGGCACGTTGACCCGGCCGCTGGATATCTTCGATGTGTTCTGGCATTTGCTGCCGGCCATGTTGTTGGCGTTGAAGCTTTACCGGAAGCACACCGGCATCGCGTCTAAGCCATGATCAAGGTCAAGCCCTCCCGATTGACAGCGGAGTCGTCACAGCTTAAAAGATGAGAAGTATTCTCATATTAGGCATGGCTGATAGATGACTGCGACCAATCACACCTTTACCTTGCATGGACCCGGTTTACGAGGCGCGCGGCGTCCACGCGTGGCTATCGTCGGGCGCGCCGGCAGCGGCAAGAGCAGCATCTTCCGGGCGGCTTCCAGCACTTCGACGCGGCATGAGCGGCTGGCCGGGGAGGGGCAGGCATATGAGGAATGCCTGGTTGAAGTCGGCATTGATCAGATTTCGCTGGTTGCTCTGCCGGCAATCGACAGTTTTCATCATCTCGACCCCGATTCCTCGGTGGTGCTGAAGTACCTGCTCTGGGGCGACAGCTGGCCGGCGATTGCGGAGCACGAAGTGCATCAGCCGGAAAGCGTCTTCGCGGCGCCCGATCTGTTGCTGATGGTGATGGATGCGACGGCGCTGGAACGTGACCTGGAGCTGGCTCTGGAACTGATGCAGCTGGGCAAGCCGATGGTGTTCGCGCTTAACCGGATGGATGAGGCGCGCGCCAAGCGGCGTTTCATCAATGTTCGCGCGCTGGCCGCCAAGCTGGGCGCGCCGGTGGTGCCGACCATGGCGCACATGGGCATCGGCTTGGCGGATCTGTTTTCCACCGCCGTGCGCGCCGCGCGCGAGGCAAAGTCGGGGCATGTGCACGTCGAATCTTGCCCGATCAGCCCGCATATCACCGCGCAGTTGCGCGAGATCGGCGAGATCGCGCGGCAGCCGGATGTGGCCGCCGCGTTTTCTGTGCCGGAAACCCTGTTGACGCTGCAACTGGCGGAAAACGACGATTACTTCGCGCAGGAATTACACGCCCATTTCCCCGCCCAGCATTCAGCTCTGCTGGCCGCCCGCGCTGCCGCCGATGCGGCGTTGCCGCGCCCGCTGGCGGATGAAATCCATGCCGACCGGCATCATCGCGCTGCGCTTTGCTACGAAGCAGTAAGCCGGCCGGGCGGCGAGGCGAGGCCACCGCGCTGGCAAATCTGGGCCGATGACCTGTTTCTGCATCCACGCTGGGGGTTCGTTGGCAGCCTGGCGGTGTTCGCGCTGGTGCTGTTCTTTGTGTTCGAGGTCAGCGCATTTCTCGACAGCCTGACTGTCGCGCGCCTGATCGCCTGGGCTGAACCGTGGCAGCCGACCGATCTTGGTGGCGTGCTTGGCCGCGCCATACTGGATGGTTTCATCGGCCTCGCCGGCATCGTCATTCCGTACATGATTCCGCTGGTGGTGCTGCTGGTGATGCTGGAGGAGACCGGCATCATGCATCGCGTCGCCTTCGTCGTGGATCGCGGCTTCCATCGCCTCGGCCTGCACGGTGGCGTGGCGCTGCCGTTCCTGATGGGACTCGGCTGCAACGTGCCGGCGCTGGCGGCCACCGCCGCCGTGACGCATGGTCGCGACCGCACGGTGGCAGCGTTGCTGATCACCTTCCTGCCGTGTTCGGCACGCTCGGCGATTCTGCTGGCGCTGGGCGGCAAATACCTGGGCGGCTTTGGCGTCTTCGCGCTGTTCATGCTGGCGCCAATCGTGGTCAGCCTGGTCGGCAAGCTGCTTAAGCGGCGCTATCCGGAAACCACGCCGGGGATGATCCAGGAAATTCCCGCCTACGCGGTGCCGACGCTGAAAACCGTACTGGCCAATACCTGGGAACGCAGCCGCGACATCGTCACCATCGTGCTGCCGCTGCTGGTCGCCGGCAGCATCGTGCTGGCGCTGCTCGGCCATTACGGCGCCGATGCCTGGATCAATTGGGGCCTGACGCCGATCACCAGCTGGTGGCTCGGTCTGCCGGTAGTGCTCGGGGTACCGATCCTGTTCGGCATCCTGCGCAAGGAGTTGTCGCTGCTGATGGTGTTCCAGGCGCTCGGCACGCAGGAACTGGCCGGCGTCATGGACACCACGCAGATCGTCACCTTCCTGGTTTTCCTGACTTTCTATGTGCCCTGCGTGTCCACCTTCGCGATGATGCTGAAGCTGCTCGGTTGGCGCGAGGCGATGTACTCGGTGCTGCTGTCGATTGGTGTCGCGCTGGCGGTGGCGGCGGCGCTACGCTGGCCGCTGGAACTGATCGGCTGGCTGGGTGGATGATTATTTTCGGGAATGCCCGCAGATACCGCAAAGATAAGCTGACAGCGGCCAGCTGGCCCGAGTATCGTTAGTTTCATTCCGCCGTTTGTGTTTGTGGAATCCAATAAATTCAGATCAACAGCGTCCAACTTAGCCGATTTTTTTGACATGACTGATGCTGCCAGCATAACCAGCCAGGATGGACAGAAGAATCCCTGGTCGCAACCACTCCGTATTCTGGTGGTGGATGATGATGAATCGACGCGAGAGCTGTTGAAGTCGCTGCTTGTCATGTATGGCCACCATGCCGAAATGGCGGAGAGTGGTCCGGATGCGCTGAGTTTCTGCCAACAACAAATGCCTGACCTGGTTTTGTTGGACATCACGATGCCGGTGATGGATGGCATTCAGACTTGTATCGCTTTGCGCCAGGCGCATGGCATTGGGTTGCCGATCATCATGGTGACCGCGGTGAATGATCAGGACTCGATCGATCGTTCATTCGCGGCGGGCGCCTCGGACTTCCTCCAAAAACCGCTCAATCTCAGTTTGCTGATGCAGCGCATCCAATTCGTCATGCAGGCGGGATGGAATCTGACGCAGCTTGAACGTACCCAGCATGAGTTGGAACAGCATCGTCAGCAACTGGAACAGAAGGTTGCTGAACGCACCGCCCAACTGGAGGCAGCGAGCAAGGCAAAGAGCACCTTTCTGGCCAACATGAGCCATGAAATTCGTACGCCGATGAACGCCATTCTGGGTTTGTCGCATGTGATGCGCGGGTCTCCGTTGTCCGAAAAACAACTCGACTGGTTGGGCAAGATGGAATCCGCTGCGCATCATTTGATGGGCATCATCAATGACGTGCTGGATATCTCGAAGATTGAAGCCGGCAAGATGCAGCTGGATGTGACCGATTTCCGTCTCGATGATGTCTTGCGCAATGTGCTCGATCTGACCGCTGACAGGGTTCGCGGCAAAGGTGTGGAAATACGTCGGGATATCGAAGCCGGCATCCCCACCAACCTGCGTGGCGATGCCCAGCGTTTAAGCCAGATCCTGCTCAATTTCGCCAGCAATGCGGCCAAGTTCACCGAACAGGGCAGCATAGTGCTCGGCGTCAGGCGTTTGCAGGCCAAGGATTCGACCCTGGGTGGCACAACCCTCGCGGGTGCAACCGCCGGCGAAGTGATCCGCTTGCGCTTCCAGGTGGAGGACACCGGCATCGGCATCGAATCCGATAAACAAGCCAAACTGTTCGAGGCTTTCGAGCAGGCTGACGTTTCCACCACCCGAAAATACGGTGGAACCGGCCTCGGTCTGACGATCAGCAAACATCTGGCCGAGATGATGGGCGGTGAGATCGGCATGGAAAGCCATACCGGAGAGGGTAGCCGGTTCTGGTGCGACATTCCTTTCGGTCTCAACGCGCAGGTTGCCGACGCTCAGGTTGCCAACGCTAGCGCCACGCATGCCAATGGTCCTTCGGCGATTGACTTGCTGCGCGGGCGGCGGCAGCCATGCCGCATCCTGGTAGTGGAAGATAATCTGATCAACCAGGAAGTTGCGGCCCTCCTGTTGCAGGACGTCGGCTTCGAGGCAGTGCTGGCGGACAATGGTTTGATTGCGCTGAATCTGTGTCGCGAGCAGATCTTCGACGCAATCCTGATGGATGTGCAGATGCCGGTCATGGATGGTTTGCTGGCGACGCAACATATCCGCAGCTTGCCTGGTTACCAGCAGCTGCCGATTCTGGCGCTGACCGCGAATGTGTTTGTCGACGATTTACAAAAATGCACGGCCAGCGGGATGAATGGCCACATTGCCAAACCGGTCGAACCGGACACGTTTTACGCCGCATTGGTCAAGTGGCTACCTGAAACCACGCCAAAACCTGAAACCACGCTTAAACCTGACGCGTCGGTTGCGAAACCTGATGTGGTTGCAATGCTGGCGGCGATACCCGGTCTGGATGTTGCATTGGGGTTGAAAAATATTCTTGGCAAGCTGCCAAAGTACCGTGAAGTGCTGAAGATTTTTGTCTGGACACACAGGGAAGATATTTCCATTGTGCGTGGTTTGCTGGAACAGGGCGAACGGGAAAAGGCCCGTCAAATTGTGCATAGCCTGATTGGATCTTCCGGCGCGGTGGGGGCCAGAGAGGTGTATCGGCTAGCCAGCGAGCTTGATACGTTATTACGCGGCAATGCACCGCTTGCCGAAGCCTTCAGCTTGTTTTCGCAGCTTGAAACGACGCAGAAAAATTTGGTCATCGCACTGCAGTCAGTGCCTTGATCCTTTTGGACAGGGCTGCTGAACTGCTGCTGTAAACGACAACTCTCAGCCAGTGACCGGGCTGGTTTTGATGGGCAAGGTAATCCGCATGCAAGCGCCATTTGCCATGCTGATCGCTTCCAGGTTGCCGTGCATGTTGTTTTCCACGATGGTCTTCGACATGTACAAGCCGATGCCGGTCCCTTTACCCTCTTCCTTGGTGGTGAAATATGGCTCGAAAATCTTGTGCATGGTGTTCGGGTCAAAGCCGGTGCCGTTGTCTTCTACGTCAATCTGAACCTGATTCTGACCCAAACTCGCACGGATAAAGATTTTTGGCTGCGGCTGATTCGCGGTCAACACTGCATCCCGCGCATTGCCGAGCAAATTCAGAATAACCTGGGAGAACTCGCCAGGTATGCCATACAGCTCGATATCGGACGGGCAATCCATGCCGAGTTCAATATTGTGATTCTTGAACATGCCTTCAAGAATATCTGCAGCGGCCTGAATGGCCTGAGCGAGATTGAAGGTTTCCGAATGTTTGCTGGGTTTGAAGAAGTTTCTGAACTCGTCGATGGTCTGCGACATGCGCTGGATCAACTGCTGCGCTTTGTCCTGCAAGGCGCGCATTGATTCCTCCGTTTGTTGGCCGGTGAGGTATTGCATTTGCATGTTCTGAGTCACCAGACTCAGCGCATTCAGCGGTTGTCGCCACTGGTGTGCGATGGCGCCGATCATCTCGCCCATTGCCGCCAGACGCGACTGATGGATCAGCAGTTGTTCCTGTTCTTTCCGTTTCGAGACTTCGTCGCGCACGCGCTGGTCCAGGGTGCGGTTCAGTTCATCCAGTTCCTGGGTTCGTTCGGTCACCTTGATTTCCAGGTCAAGATTGACGTTTTCCAGTTGCCGCCGGTTTTCCGCCAGCGCTTGCACCATCTGATTGAAGCTGTGCGACAGGTCGCCGATTTCGTCGTTGCGGTCGATCTTGACGTGGGTATCCAGCTCGCCACTGGCGACTCGTGATGCCGCCTGGCTGATGGTGGCGATCGGCCGGGTCAGCCAGAGTGCGAAAAAATAGCCGATGGGCAGAATCGCCAGCAAGGTAAACAGTGAGATGTAGGCGATTTGACGATACATCTCGTCGATGTTCGCTTCGTATTCACTGGTATCGAAGTCAATTTGCATCACTCCCCAACTGACGCCGCTGAAGCGGATTGGGGTGATGTAACGGTAGCGCGCGTTGCCTTCCGGCGAAGTGACGATGCCATACGATTCAACGTCGTAATCGGCCGGCTTGATCGGTGCCGCAGCGGTCTGCAGCATTTCCCAGCCGCTCGTTGCAATGCTCAGCGCTGAACCGCGGCGTGGGACGATCAGCACCGACTGAATGCTCTTGTTGTTTTGCAGAACCTGCAGGTTGTGTTCGACGACAAAGCCGAAATCGTCGGTCAGCATGGCATCCGAACTGGCCTGAATAATTGAGCGCGACACCGTGGTGGCCTGCGAATAAAGCACCTTGAGTAGCGAGTCACGCTGCAACGGGATGATCAGCAGGCCGTATAGGATAGTCATCGCCAGCAACAGGCTGCCGAACACACCGAACACCCGGAAGAACATGCGATTGGCCGGCAGCAGCCTGACGGATAGCCAAGGGGGTGTCATTTTTTCCTCGCTTTGTGGTTGGCCCATTCCTGACGCTCTCGATGCAATTGCCAGTAGGGTTTCAGTTCCTGGACGTCGACCCGGTCCATGAAGTCGGTCTTGAACAGTTCAAGAAGCTGTTTGCCGCGCACGGTATTGGTCGCCTGCATGGCCGATTTCACTACCCTGTCACGCAGCGCCATGTCGGTCCTGGCCGACATCAGCCCGTATCCAAGAGACGAGGTTTTCCATTCCAGCAGGATGTGCAGGCGCTGCCGAATCTGCGGATTCAATTCATTCGCGGCGTGCAGGGCGCTGATGCTGACCAGTGCGGCATCGGCCTGGCCGAAAAAGACCTTGTGGATGGTCTGGCTGTTGCGCTTCTCCTCGCCGACCTGGAACAGGTCGGCGCATGCCGCGCTGGCCTGCTGTCGGCATTGGTTTTCCAGAAACACCGAGGACAGGCGGTCGTTGGACAGATGCAGTACTTTCTTGCCGCGCAGATCGCCGAACTGCCGGATGCCGTCGCTGGCCCGCACGATCAGCACCAGGCCTTCGCTGCTGCTGTGATGCTTGCCGACAAAGCCTGGCGCCAGTTCTTCCGGTGCGAAGGTTTCGGCGATCTCCATGCCTGGGGCCACGATCAGATTGATCTTGCCGACCATGCTGTCGCGATACAACGCGGCCATATCGCTGTAGGTGTAGGCGGTGGCGTTGATGCCATGCGCCTTGCCGACTTCGTCCGCCCAAAGCTGCAGGGTGATATGGACATCGGCCAGATTGGCGTCGCGAATGCCAGGCAGGTAGAAGCCCATGTTCAGGATATCGGCAGCACGGCTGGCCGGCGCACAGAGCGAGAGCAGACAGACCAGGAGAGCGATTGCCGACTTCATCTGCGCCTTTCCTTGCGCTCGAACTGGCTGAGCAATCGCTGATATTCCCGCTCCAGTTCAATCACCGGCTGCAGTTCGGCGGGGTAGGCGACATCCAGACGATCGATCTTGAAGATGTCGAGCAATTGGCGACCGCGCGGATAGGTATGCAGGGTGGGCATGATGCGAATAGTGCGCTGGCGCAGGGTGGGGTCCACCCGGGTGCTATAGAAGGCGAGGAACAGGCTGCGAAGCGGAAATTCTGCCAGTTTGCGGATGGACTGCCCCAGTTGCGGGTTCATTTCGACCGCCACGTCGTGGCCGTAACCATAGACCTGCGCCAGATCGGCCTTGCCGAAAAAGACCCGCATCAAGGCCTGGTTGCTGGTGCTGACGCGCTGGATGTCGGAGAAAACTTCACGGCACGGGCGCTGGTGGTGGCGCAGGCAAAGCGTCTCCAGGTACATCTCTCCCGCCTGGTCTTCTTCCAGTAAAACAATGCGCTTACCGGCGAGATCTGCCAAGTTTTGCACGCCGCTTGCCTTGCTGGTGAACAACATCAGGTTCCAGCCGCCCTTCATGATCGTTGCATAGCCTTCCGCCAGCTCGTCCAGCTTGTACTGGCGAACAAGGGTGATGGCATCCGCATTGATGCCGTCGATCCTGCCGGCGAGGAAGTCCTGACGCATCTCGAGCGTGTCGTCGTAGTGGATGATCCTGACCGGAATCTGGAATTTTCTCGCCAATTCCTGCGCCCACAGGTCGAAGGTGCCGCGCACCTCGGCGCGACTCCATTCCCGGCGCGCGCCGCTATAAAAACCCAATCGAATGCTTTCTTCAGCGGCTGCTGAGGTGGCCGAGGTGGCTTGTGTGGCTGGCAGCAACAAAGCCAGTGTCACAATCAGGCTGGCGGCGATGCGAAGCGGAGCGAGGATGGAAAATCGGCGACTCATTTCTTTCTCGTCATGCCGACGCGGCGGAGTTCATGGTATTCGCGCAGCAGTGCCCAGTATGGCCGCAAGGCTTCGGCATCGACCGGCTCAAGATAGTCCGTCTTGAACAGTTCCAGGATTTGCCGGCCGCGCGGGGTTTTCATCACTTCCGTCACCGAGTTCAGCACCAGGTCGCGATAGGCGTCCTTGGTATGCCGGGTCATGATGCCGAACATCAACGCTTTCGCTTTCCAATCGAGCAGCACATGCAAGCGTTGCCCGACTTGGGGATTCAGTTCATTCGCGGTGCGCAAGGTGGCCAGGCTGACCAGTGCGGCATCGGCGCGACCAAAAAAGACGTTGTAGACCGATTGGATGTCGCGCTTTTCCTCCTTCATTTGCAGGAAATCATGACACGCCATGCCCGCCGCTTTGATGCACTGGACTTCCAGGAAGATGTCGGACAGGCGATCGTTGCTCAGGCGGGACAGGCGTTTGTTGCGCAAGTCGGCAAAGCTCCTGATGCCGGAGGTGTTGGATACCAGCAAGGCGATACCTTCGTCGGTACCTATGATGCGACGGGCATAGCCGGATCGAATTTCACCCGGTGCGAAAACTTCGGCCAGTTCCATGCCCGGGCCGCTGAAGAAGTTCATCTCGGCGCGGTCCAGGGCCTGACGCATGGCGGAGATATCGTCATAGGTCGTGGTGGTGACGGTCAGGCCAAGGGGTTTGCCAATTTCTGTCACCCAGATGCCGAGGCTGACTTTCATGTCGACCAGATTGGCGTCACGAATGGCGGGCAGATAAAAACCCAGCTTCAACGGCTCTTGCACGGGTGCGGCCGGGGTGGGCGAAGCCTGCAGACAAGTCGGCAACAGCAGCAACAGGAGCTGGCGCCAGTGCTTCATGGCTTGCGTTCCTTGCGCCTGGCCTCGGCTTTCAGTTCCCGGTATTCCCGCTCCAGTTGATAAAACGGCTTCAACACGATCGGTTCGGCTAGGGTCACGCGTTCTGTTTTGAATACATCCAGCATCTGTCTGCCACGCGGTTCCAGATGCATGGTGTCAATGGTGCGCAGCGCGAAGCGTTGGAACTCGGGGGTAATCCGGCTGCTGAAAAAACCGAAAAACTGGGTTTCAAAACTGAGTTTTTCCACCAACTCACCCGCCTTCCTGAGTTGGGGATTGAGCTCGACGGCGGTTTCGTAGCCATGTTGATTGACCAGGGCAAAATCGACCTGCTTGAACAACAGTCGAGTCACTGCTTGATGATTGTTCGGCACGGGTACAAAGGTGACCCGGAGCGCCGCACATTCCTTGCCACTACGCCGCAGGCATAAGGTGTCCAGATAGGTTGAGGAGACCTCGTCATCGTCTAGCCTGGCGATGGTTTTACCTGCAAGTTGTGAGACACCGCCGCCACCTGGGCGGCCGAGCAGAAGCAGAGAGGCGCTGTTGGGAAGCTTGGCGGTGAAGCCCAAGGCCAATTCCTCCGGTTTGAAATGACGTACGAAGGTCATTGCGTCGGCAATCACCAGGTTGACCTGGCCGGTGTCGAAATCATGGCGTAGCGCGTCGATGTCGGAATAGAAGCGGACTTCGGAGGGAACCTGGAATTTGCGCGTCAATTCCTCCGTCCAGACTTCAAGCGCGGTGCGCACGTCGGAGCGATTCAGATCGCGCGCGATCTTCATGTACAAGCCCAGCCGTGCGGTTTCAGCCGTTGGCGCGGACCAGGCCGGCTGCAAAGCGGCGCTCAACAGCAAAGTGCTCAGCAACAGGCGCAGTCGCCAAAGAAGCCATGTCTTCATCGTGCGCTCCGCTTGCTCGCCGGGGTGGGCAGCAAGGCTTCGTAATCCGACAGCAGCTCATAGAAGGGGCGCAATTCATCGGTTCCGACCAATACGAGCCGATCGACTTTGAATATCTCCAGCACTTGCCGACCGCGCACATCCTTGTGCATGTTGGGCATTCGCTGCAGGCTGTGCTTGCGCATTGCAGGGTTGACCTTGCTGTTGAAGAGTCCGTAGTAACTGCTCTTGATCGGGAACCGGGTCAGCTCCATCGCCACCCGGCCGACCTGCGGATTCAGTTCTTGTGCGGTCTCGAAACCATTCCGCTTGCTCAGCACCACATCGGCTTTGCCAAACACCAGACGCAGGATCAGTTGGTTGCTGTTGGACACCGTTTCGATGCTGCTGAATACCTGCGTACAGGGTCGTTGGAAGCGGCGTAAACACAGGGTTTCCAGATACACCTCGGACAGTTCATCGCCCTTCAGCACGGCGATACGTTTGCCCCGTAGCTGGTTCATATCTTCGATGCCGGCATCGCGCCGCGTCAGCAATAACAGGGTGTGGTCGGTCAGGACTGTGCCACGAAAGCCATCCGCCAGTTCGTTTTGTTTGAAGTAGCGCGCGAAATCCATGCCGGCGGCAATGACAAAATTGATTTTGCCGCGATCGAAGTCCTGTCGCAGGACGGCCATGTCGTCATAAAACAGGGATTCGGCGGGTACGTTGAACTTGCTGCTCAATTCATCCGCCCACAGGCTGAGTGCTGATTGCACATCGGCCCGGTTCAAATCGCGCGCGATCTTGACGTTGAAGCCGATCCGCAACACCTCGTCAGCAGCCTGCAATGCGGGGACCGCGAGCAGGCCGAACAGCATCGACAGCAGCAGAATCACGCGGTGCGGCAGCCCGTAACCCGTCATTTACGCTCTCCGCTTGCGACAGACCGCCGGCTCAGCATTTCATGTTCCCTGACCAGATCCCTGATTGGGTCGAGCAGGCTATGCGGAACCCGGCCGACACGCGAGGTCTGCATCACTTCCAAAATCTGGCGGCCGCGCGGATGGTCGTGCAGGCGAGGCACCTTGGCGATGACATAGTCACGGAAGGCCGGGCTGACCAGACGCCCGAACAGGCCAAGCGAGCCAGGATAAATGTCGATCCGTTCGAGAATGTCGATGCGTTGGCTGATCTGCGGATTGAGTTCCTTCGCCAGTTCATAGGCGTAGCCACGCACCAGGGCGGCGTCTGCCTTGTCGAAAAACAGCTTGAGTACCAGTTGCCGGCTGCGCTGTTCGGTGCTGACCTGCAGGCCGGCCTTCGCACAGGTCTTCTGGAAGGCGCGCAGGCAATAGGTTTCCAGCCAGAGGTCGGATATCGCATTGTTGCTGAGCAACGCCACCCGTTGGCCGGCCAGATCGCGTGCGTGCCGGATGCCGGCCGCCTTGCGGACCAGCAGGAACATCTGGTCTTCATTTGGCGCAAGGCCGCCAAAGCCATCGCTGAGATCGTTCGTTGCGAAATGGCGCAGCAGGTCGAGGCCGTCGCCAATGACGAAGTTGATGCGGCCGGCATCCAGGGCGCGTCTAACCTCCGGCATGGCCGAAAAGAACTGCACTTCAGCCGGCACTTCCAGGGTACGCATCAATTCGTCTGCCCACACCTTGAGCGACACTTCCACATCGGCGCGGCTGGCGTCGCGGAGTGCACTGAGGTCGACGCCAATGCGCAGCGATTCGTGGGTGGGGGGGGCAGCGCTGCTGCTCGCGCTGACTAACAGCAGTGAAAGCAGCAGCGGCAGAAGGCATCCGAGCCTCATTTGCGTGTGCTTTCTGCTTTTCCCTGGCCGCGCGCCAGCAAACTGCGGTGGGTTTCGATCAGCTCGCGAAACGGCGCCAGATCGCGCAGCGGGGTCCGCACCATGCTGTCCGCCAGATATATCTGCAACACTTGCCGACCGCGCGCCGTTTCGTTCAGCCGCAGCACGGCCTGAGTGATTTCCTCGCGGTGTTCCGGACGCACCTGTGCCGAAAATAGGCCGATATGCGGCGAACGCATCTTGAAGGAATAGGCGTCCAGTACCTGCAGGCGTTGCCCGAGTTGTGGGTTCAGCGCCAGGGCGGCCTCATAGCCGTTGCGATAGAGCAGCGCCGCGTCAGCCTGGCCAAAGAAAAGGCGGTGCGCCAGTTTGCCGGAGCGCTGCTCGCGGGTAATTGGGCCGAGGCGCTTCCAGTCCGGTTTGCCCCAGGCTTTCAGCAGCAGGGTTTCCAGATAGAGATCGGCAAGTTCGTCGCCCTCCATCAGCGCAACCCGCTTGCCGGCAAGGTCACCGGGTGTGCGGATTGCGGCTTCGCGACGTACCACCAGCAGCAGGTGGTCGGGAACCGTCTTGTAGCCTGAAAAGCCATCTGCCAATTCTTCGGGTGCGAAATGTTGTACCGCGCCCATGGCGGTGGTGACCAGGAAATTCAGCTTGCCGCTGACCAAGTCGCGCTTCAACTTGGACAGATCGTCGTACATCTGCACTGGCAGATAGGAAACCCCGATGCTGCGCGCAAGTTCCTCGACCCAGAAGCGCAGCGAGACCTCGACATCCTTGCGTGGCAGGTCGCGGACGACCGGGAGATAGAATCCGATGGCGACCGGCGGTAACTCAGCCCGCGCCAGTCCGCAGCACAACAGCACCAGCGCGAGGGCAAGCCGGATGGCCGAATTTGCCATGCCGTGCTTACGGCTTGGCCGGTTGCAGCGCCTTGCCGAGGCGGTAATCGAGATAGGCCAGGGCGGCGCGCAGGTCGTGGCGGACGCGATGCAGGTTGGCGCTGGCGAAGGTTTCCACCAGCTGGGCTTCGATCACGTCCTTGGTCTCGACCATTTCTTCCTGATAGGCGCGCACATTCAGTTTGCGGTTTTCCTCGGCATAGCCTTGCGCCTGGGTGCTGTCGCTGACCTGGGCGCGGGAGCGTTCAATGCGCATGAAGTCATTCTTGATCTGCAACGCGAGGCCGTTATCGAGCAATACGCGCTGGGCTTCAAGTTTGATCTTGCCGGCGCGGGCGGCATCGACGCCGGCCTTGGTCATGCCGCCGTCAAACAGATCCCATTTGACGCCGACTCCCAACGTCCAGCCGTCGCGGTTGTCGTCGTTGATCAGACCGCCCTTGTAGTCGTTCCAGGCGCGATAAGCACTGGCTTCCAGCCCGACCACCGGAAAATGACCGCTACGCGCTTCGTTGATTTTGTGCTCGGCTGCCTGCACCGCCAGTTCCAGGCGCTGTTTGTCTGGATTGAACTTCATGGCGTCGGCGAGCAGGGGTTCAAAGGCCGCATCGAATCCCGGCATTTCTGCTTCTGGAGCCAGGCTGATTCGGCTGTTGACCGGCAAGCCCATCGCATTCGCCAGCGCTTCGCGGGTCAGCGCGCTGGCGTAACGGGTTTCCTGCAACATGGAGCGGGTCATCGCCGTAGTCGTCTTGGTGCGCAGGTAATCGGTCTTTTTCACCTTCAGCGAAGCGTTCTGGTACAGCCGGTCGGTCAGGTCTTCCAATGCCTGGAAGCGTTCCAGCGTGTCGCTGACCAGTTGTTCCATCTGTTGCGCGAACTGCGCGCCGTGGTAGTACTTGTTGACGTCGCGCACCACCTCCAGTTCGGTTTTGCGTTTTTCCTCGCGCGCGATTTCGACGCCTTTCTTCGCCATGCCGGTGATCGCTTCCTTCTTGCCGCCGGTGTAGAGCGGATAAGTCAGGTTGAGGCCGGCGCGGGTGACATCGCGGTCGAACAGCTGGACATCGAGATTGATCGGCAGGGGCTGTCCGGGAATGGCCACGATGGCACCACCGAGGCCGATCGGCAGGCCCATCGCCGGGGTCTGCACAATGCCCTCAAAGGTAAACGTCCGATTCTCATCCGCCCGCTGAAACCCAGCTTCCAGCCCCAGTTTCGGCCGAAATGCCGCCATCGCCTGCTGGTATTGCGCCTCTGCCATGTCGAGTGCGGCTTGCGAGACCTGCAGCGAGCGGTGGTTTTCCAGCGCAATGCGCAGGCTATGTTGCAGCGTCAGGTTGTCCAGTTGTTCGGCGTTGGCGAGTTGCGTCGCGCCGGCAAGGCAGGTCAGGGCGAACAGGTGGGTGAGAGTCTTGCGCATGGGAATTCCTTAAAAATCAAATATCGCGATAGTTATTTCGTATATCGGAGATGGCATCCCAATGCTTGAGCATCAGGTCGACCAGTACGGGATCGAACTTGCAGCCACGTTGCGTGACGAAGTAATTACGGATCGCGACGTCTTCCCAAGCAGCTTTGTAAACCCGTGCTTGGCCGAGGGCGTCGAGCACGTCGGCGACCGCGATGATGCGGCCCTCGATCGAGATTTCTTCGCCCTTGAGGCCTTGCGGATAGCCGCTTCCATCGAAGTTTTCATGGTGTTCATGCGCAATCCGCGCGGCCATGCTGAGCAGCGGGCGGTCGATGCGGGTGAGGATGTGATGGCCGCGTTCGGCATGCGTTTTCATGATCTCGAACTCATCGAAATCCAGCTTGCCCGGCTTGTGCAGAATCGCATCGTCGATGCCGACCTTGCCGATATCGTGCATCGGCGCGGCGGTCTTCAGGATTTCTGCCTGTTCCTTGCTTAGGCCATATTCAAGGGCCAGCAAGTGGGCAATTTCGGCGACACGGTAAACATGCTTGCCGGTTTCCTGGCTGCGGTTTTCCATCACTTCGCCGAGAACCAGCAGAAGCTCACGCTGGGTTTCGACGATTTCTTGTGTCAGACGCAGCGGCTCGGTGACGTCCTGGCAGCTCAGGATGATGGAGTTGATCTGGCCATGCAGGTCGTGCACGGACATGAAGTTGACACTGAATATCCGTTCCGCGCCGTCTTGATGAATGAACGGAATGACTTGACTGCAATGGCCGTCGATGATCTGGGTGGCTTGCTGGATGCAAGTCGAATAGTCGGCCGGCACGACATCGCTTAACGACCGCTCGATCAAGTCCTTGACCTCATACCCGAGCATGTTCGCCAATCGAAGGTTGACACCCAGGATACGCCCGCTTGGTTCGACGACGAGGATGCTGGCGCCCAGTTCCAGCACGCGTTTGTATTCGTCGAGCAAATGACGTTGCTCATAGAGGGATCGCTCACTGCGGCTGAGCGACTCGAGCATGTTTTCGTAATTCAGGTAGAGGTCGGTGATGTCGACATCCAGACAGACGACTTCTTCGACCTGATTGCGTTCGTTGAAGATCGGCACCAGGCTGCTGTCGACTATATACATGGCGCCAGATCGGTTTTGGTTCTTAACGATGCCCGCCCATTTGTTGCCATCAAGGACCGATTGCCAGATTTTCCCGGCAATATCCTTCGGCTCGTCAGGATGGCGCATGCGCCGAATTTCGCTGCCGATCAGCGCTTGCTGGTTATATCCGCTCAATTCACAAAAGCGGTCATTGACATAGGTTATGCGGCCGTGCGGATCGAATTTGCTGACAATGGCGCTGGCGTCGACCAGGTGACGATATTGTTCAAGCAGCCGCCGGTTGCGCTGTTGTTCCTGTTTCGCCTGCAGAACCTCGGCAATCTCGGCTATTTTTCCGAGCAGCTTTTCGACATTGACCGGTTTGGTTATGTATTGACTGATGCCGAGTTCAATGGCGCGGAACAGGAATTCCACATCGTTGTATGCGCTCAGCACGATGATGGGTTGTCGCGGCGCGATACGACGAATCTCCGCGCTCATGACCAGACCGCCCATGATCGGCATCTGAATGTCGGTCACCACCAGGTCGTGCCGTTTTTCGCTATACAAAGCGAGACCGGCTTGCCCATTGGTTGCGATGTCGAGTGTCTTGACCCAGTAGGCGAGGATCTCGCCGAGTTCCTCACGGGTGGCGCTGTCGTCTTCGACGTAAAGCACCCGCATGTTTTTCAATACAGAAAGATTGCTCAGATCCATGAAATGCTCAGTTGACTGCAGTCTGGTTGACCCGTATCTACCCGGTTTCCCGCTATCGGCGTTGCCAGGGATTTTCTTAATGGTGGGGAGCAAAATAAAAGGCCGAATGCCGAATCTTATTGCTGCATATTTTCAATATCGAGTTGCATTCTGCCGGCGGTTTTCGGGTAAATAGCCGCTGTTGCCCTCCTTCGAGTCCTGACCCTGATGCTTGCCTGCCGCCGGTTATTACTTTCAGTCGCCATGCTCTGTTGCCTGGTGCTTGAAGTGCAATTCAGCGCGCATGCCGGCTCACTGTGGCAGATCGGCAACCGGGTGGTCATTGAGCATGGCACGCTGTCGATTGATCACAGCAAGAACGTCAAGCAAATCACACTGGCGCAAGCGCAAGGCGGCTTCAAGGCGGACCTCGGCGTCGGGCTGTTTCAAAACCGACAGAAGATTGAGTTGAACTTTAACGAGATGAGCTTGCCCGGCAAGCGGTTATCGTTGACGACCCGGATTGTCACCGCGCCGGTGATTTACGTTGCCAGCGATCTGCCGAAGGATTCCTGCGCTTTCAAGCTGGTGCTGGATCATGAGTTGAAGCATCAGGACTATGACCTGGAAGTGCTGCGCGTGATGCCAGAGGAAGTCCGCCAGTTCAGCCAGGACATTTTCGATACCGCCGCGATTGAACGGACCGGCAGTCTGAATCAGGAGCGGGCGCGTAACCGCTTCTTCCAGCAGTTCAATTTTGTCTATCAGGCACTTGGCCAGATGCGACATCCGATTATCGATAGCCCAGAGTCGTATCGCGATTTGAGCCGGCAGTGCAATGGCGAACTCGGCATATTGTTGGCTGGCAAGCCGAATCAGGCGAATTCGAAGCGCCCGGCTGCCGCAAAAGTTGCGAAATAAGCTGCGGCGGGAAACTGTTCAGCCATTACTGTTGAATGCTGTCAAGAATTGGCAAGACGGCAATGTTAGAATCCTGCGTTTTTCAGAACGGACACATTTCAATGGCCCGCGCCCTCCGTAACATCGCCATCATCGCGCACGTCGACCATGGCAAGACCACACTGGTCGACAAGCTCCTGCAACAAGCCGGCACCTATGCCGCGCACCAGCAGGTCACTGAACGCGTGATGGATTCCAACGACCTGGAGAAGGAGCGGGGCATCACCATTCTGGCCAAGAACACCGCTATCGACTACCAGGGTTATCGCATCAACATCGTCGACACCCCCGGCCACGCCGACTTCGGCGGTGAAGTCGAGCGCGTGCTCGGCATGGTCGATGGTTGTCTGCTGCTGGTCGACGCCGTCGAAGGCCCGATGCCGCAGACCCGCTTCGTGACCCGCAAGGCGCTGCAACACGGCCTGAAGCCGATCGTCGTGGTAAACAAGGTCGACCGTCCCGGTGGCCGTCCGGAATGGGCCATCAACGAGACCTTCGACCTGTTTGACAAACTCGGCGCAACCGACGAGCAGATGGATTTCCCGGTGGTTTACGCTTCCGCGCTGCAAGGCTGGGCGACGCTGGATCTGGAAGAGCACGCGAAGAATCCGGTGACCGATATGGAAGCCATGTATCAGACCATCCTGAAACATGTCGCGCCGCCCAGTGGCAGCTCGGACGAGCCACTGCAGATGCAGATTGCTGCGCTGGATTACTCGAAATATCTGGGTCGTCTCGGTGTCGGTCGCATTCAGCGCGGTCGCATGAAGCTGAACCAGGAAGTCATGGTGCTGCTCGGCGACGAGTTCAAGGAAAAGGCCCGCATCGGCACCATCCTGGGTTTCCGTGGTCTCGATCGCGTGCCGGTTGAAGAAGCCGAAGCCGGCGACATCATCATCATTTCCGGCGTTGAGCACGTCGCCATCGGCGCCACCATTGCCGATGTCGATCAGCCTGAAGCGCTGCCGGTGATCGCTATCGATGAGCCGACGTTGACGATGAACTTCATGGTCAATACTTCGCCGTTCGCCGGCAAGGAAGGCAAGTTCGTCACCAGCCGCAACATCCGCGACCGTCTGCAGAAAGAACTGCTGGTCAACGTCGCGCTGCGCGTGGAAGACACCGATGACACCGATGTTTTCCTCGTCTCCGGTCGCGGTGAATTGCATCTGACCATCCTGCTGGAAAACATGCGCCGCGAAGGTTTCGAACTGGCCGTGTCGCGGCCGCGTGTAGTCACACGCGAGATGGATGGCGAAAAGCAGGAGCCGTACGAACTGCTCACAATCGATGTGGAAGAAGAACATCAGGGCAGCATCATGGAAGAAATCGGTCGTCGTCGCGGCGATCTGCTCGACATGGTGCCGGACGGCCAGGGTCGGGTGCGTCTGGAATACCGCATTCCGGCGCGCGGCCTGATCGGCTTCCAGGGCGAATTCATGACCATGACGCGCGGTACCGGCATCATGAGCCACGTGTTCGACGACTGGGGTCCGATCCGTCCCGACATGCCGGAGCGCCGCAACGGCGTGCTGATTTCCGGCGAAGACGGCCCGGCGGTCGCCTATGCGCTGTGGAAACTGCAGGATCGCGGTCGTATGTTCGTCAAGCACAACGACCCGCTGTATGAAGGCATCATCATCGGCGTGCATAGCCGCGACAACGATCTGGTGGTCAACCCGATCAAGGGCAAGCAGCTCACCAACGTGCGCTCATCCGGCACCGACGAAGCTGTGCGCCTGGTGCCGCCGGTCCTGATGTCGCTGGAAGCCGCCGTCGAATTCATCGCCGACGACGAACTGGTCGAAATCACGCCGAAGAGCATCCGCATCCGCAAACGCTTCCTGAAAGAGCACGAGCGCAAGCGGGCTAACCGCGAAGGCTGATCGCTGACTCGACCGAGTTTGCGAACTTCTGTGCCGGGGTTCTGGAGCAAATGGTTTTCCAGGTCCGAGGCGACCAATGCCGGCCAGCGTGCCGGCATTGTTTTGCCTGCAGAGTCTCATTGGCTGTCAGCTGCAGCGCCGACCCTGGCGTTGCCGGTCTTCGCTGGTCTGAGCGAAGCGGAACTCGCGACCTTGCACGATCTGGCGTCGCAGTTGCTGGTCGAGAAAACTCTCACGCCGGTTTCCGGCGCCGTGCTGGATGCACCGACCTGTGCCGCCATCGCGTTGCAGGCGGTATTGCCGATCCTGTATCTGGGCTACCCGGCTTACCGGGGCTGGCGCGAGATCATCCTGTATCCCGGCGAGTTCATTCCCGATCGTGAAGTCACTGATGACTTCGGCATCGTGCATCGGGTGTGCCAGCCGTTGAGCGGCGAGGCCTGGGAAGGCGGGCCGCTGGTGCTGTCGCTCGACGATGTCGCCGCTTCCGGCCACTGCCTGGGCTACAACGTGGTGATCCACGAATTTGTCCACAAGCTGGATATGCGTAATGGTGCGGTGGATGGGCTGCCAGCGCTGCATTCAGGCATGTCGGTCGAGGTCTGGGCTGATGCATTCAACGCGGCTTACACTGATTTTTGTGGTCGCGTCGATGCAGGCGGAGAGCCCGAAATCGATCCTTACGCGAGCGCGAGCCCGGCCGAGTTCTTTGCCGTGCTGAGCGAGTATTTTTTTGAAGCGCCGGATATTCTTTTTGCTGACTATCCGGCGGTCTACGAACAACTGCGCCAGTATTACCGTCAAGATCCTTTGACTCGGCTGGCGCCGTTTTTGCAAGGGACGCAAACATCATGACGCTGCAACATCACGACCACAAACACGAGGAAGCCTGCAAGGATCAGTGCATTTTCGATACTGACCTGCATCATTTCGAACGCGACGTCATCGAAGCCTCGCATCATCAAATCATCCTGGTCGATCTCTGGGCGGAATGGTGTGGTCCCTGCCATTTCCTTTCTCCGGTATTGGCCAAGGTGATTCCCGAGTTTGCCGGCAAGGTCAAACTGGCCAAAATCGAAGTCGATGAGGACGAGAACATGAAAATCGCTGGCCGCTACGGCGCGCGCGGCTTCCCGACGGTCTTGCTGTTCAAGAATGGCGAGGAAGTGGCGCGTTTCCATAGTGCGAAACCGGAGCACTTCGTGCGTGAGTTCATCGCCGAACATCTGTAAGGGATGCAAGTGAACATCGCCCGGCGCGCCAAGGAAATCGAACCGTTTCGCGTCATGGCCATCTTGGCGCGGGCGCGCGCAATGGAGGTGGCCGGGCGAGACATCATCCACATGGAGGTCGGCGAGCCCGACTTTCCTACCCCGATGCCGATCGTCGAGGCCGGCATTGCGGCATTGCGCGCCGGCCATACCCATTACACGCCGGCGCTGGGTTTGCCGGCGTTGCGCGCAGCGATCGCGGCTTATTACGGTGAACGCTACGGCGTTGATGTGTCGCCCAGCCGGGTCTGCGTGACGCCGGGCGCTTCCGGCGCCTTGTTGCTGGCGATGGCGGCATTGTTCAATCCGGGTGAGGAAATCTTGCTTGCCGACCCCGGCTATCCGTGCAATCGGCATTTCGCGCGTCTGGTCGAGGCGAAAGCGGTGGGCATTCCGGTCGGCCCGGAAACCGCTTATCAACTCACCGCCGATGCGGTTGCGCGCCACTGGGGACCGAACACGCGCGGTGTGCTGGTGGCGAACCCGGGCAACCCAACGGGCACTTTGATCGCGGCCGATGAACTGGCCGCTATTCATGCCGAAGTGCGCGCGCGCGGTGGCTGGTTGATCGTCGATGAGATTTATCACGAGCTGGTCTATGCCGACGCGCCACCCAGCGCAGCTGGTTTGGGCGAAGACGTACTGGTGATCAACAGCTTCTCGAAGTATTTCCTGATGACCGGCTGGCGACTTGGCTGGATGTTGGCGCCGTCATCACTGTTACCGAGTATTGACAAACTGGCACAGAACATTTTTCTCGCCGCGCCTACCGTCGCTCAGCATGCCGCGCTGGTTGCGTTGGAGGCGGAAACACGTAATTTTCTGGATCAGCGCAAATTTGAATTGCAGCTGCGTCGAGATGCGCTACTGCCGGCTTTGGCAGATCTCGGGTTTGACGTCAAAACGGCGCCGCAAGGGGCGTTTTATTGTTATGCCGAGGTGAGTCGTTTTGGCATGAGCGCCGAATCTTTGGCAGAAAAGCTATTGCTTGAGGCGGGCGTTGCGTTGACACCTGGAACAGACTTTGGCGCCCATTTGGCAAATCGGCATATCCGTTTCGCTTACACCACCACCCTGGAACGGATCCAGGAGGCAATGCAGCGAATTGAAACAGTCTTAGGCTGCTGAAGTCGCGTTACGGCGGCGGAGGACAACAAGACCAAGCAGGCCGAGGGGGATTAGCGCCAACGTGCCAGGTTCGGGAACGCCTGAAGGCGGGTCAACGATGATGCTGTCGTTGGCGCAGTTCTGGGTCCAGTGGATGTTGAAGGGGTCGCCATCCCAGCCCGCAGCTTCCAATAGCGAAATGTTGATGCTCATCTCATAGAAATAATGCTTGTCTGTTGACCATTCGCCATAACCGGTCTTGGCGGAGCTGATGAAGAGCGAATCGACAGCGCCGATTTGCGTTCCATTGCTCATCGATGTCGGATGTTCAGACTTGAGGTAACCGGAAGTTGCGTTGTCATTCCATAAACCCAGTTCCCAGGTGACATTCTTGTAAACGCCGCCAGCGACGCCAAAGGTGTCCCAATACGGTTTGATATTGATGCCTAGTTCGTAGCTTCCGTTTTTGCCGAAGTCGATTGCGAAATCGCCGGCGCCAAAATTATTGTTATTCGGTGAGTTTGCGGTTGCCGGGTTGTGCCCCGTGGCTAATGCAATAAACAGCGTGTTGCCTTCGATCAGGGCATAAAGCGCTTCAGCGTCGTAAGCCTGGCCGCCATAGCCAGGGTCAAGGTAGCCGTTCTTTGTCGACCGGTCCCAGTCTTCGACGCTGGTTTGGATATTGCTGTTGGGGATGATTCCGTTGTTTGCGGTCGGAGTCCAGCCGGCTTTGCCGATATCTTTCTGTATGCCCCAATCAGATAAATCACCATCTATGACAATGGCTTGAGCGCCCGCAGAGGCCATCATGCCGGCTACGATCATCAGTTGAATTAGTGTTTTGATCATTACAGTCTCCTTGAATGGTATAAGACTGTAAGCATAAACCGTGCCAATATAATTCTTCCAACAAAACAATGACTTATGTTTGTTTTTGGATGTTGTTGGATTTCAGCTTGATGGTGAGGCAATCAGCTGTGTTGAAATTTTGTCAGCTTGGCTAAAGTTGGGAGGCGGATTTGAAGACGGACCTAAAGATGGACGTAAGGTGAAAAAGTTGTAGACGAAAAAAAACCGGCCCGAAGGCCGGTTTTCTGTGCTGCTTGCCAATGATTAGTGGGCGGGAGCAGCAGGAGCAGCGGCGTCAGCAGGAGCAGCGGCATCAGCAGCAGGAGCAGCGGCATCAGCAGGAGCCATAGCGTCAGCAGCAGGAGCAACTTCTTCAACCGGAGCGGCAGGAGCCGGAGCTTCTACAACGGGAGCAGCAACTTCAGGAGCCGGAGCTTCTTCTTTTTTGCCACAAGCGGTCAGGGAGAAAGCCAACAGGGCGGCGAGCAGGACTGAATATTTCATTTGTGTAATTCCTTAAAAGCGTTGATCAACATGTTGATTGTTGGCGTTTTTGCGGGTAGCAATGGCGCTAACGGGCGACATGATAGCAAGTTTTTATATTTTCGCTAGTCTGCTGATGCGCGCAAACGTGCGATCAGTCGGCTGGTTGAACCATCATGCAGGTTGCTGATCTCTGACGAGGTCAATTCGGGCAGGATGACCTTGGCCAGTTGCTTGCCCAGTTCAACGCCCCACTGGTCGTAGGAATTGACATCCCAGATCGCGCCCTGGACAAAAACCTTGTGTTCGTAGAGCGCGATCAAACGCCCCAGGGTGCGGGGGGTCAGTTTGCGATACAGCAGGGTATTGGTGGGTCGGTTGCCGGGAAAAATCTTGTGCGGCAGCAATGCTTTGATGTCGCGTTTGTTCATGCCGGCAGCGATCAATTCGTTTTCCACTTCGGCTGCGGACTTGCCGCGCATCAGGGCTTCAGGTTGCGCGAGGAAATTCGACAGCAGAACGGCATGTTGTCCATTCGCGTCGTTGTGTGACTCGGCCGCAGCCAGGAAATCGCACGGGATCAATTTCGTGCCCTGGTGTATCAATTGGTAGAACGCATGCTGACCATTGGTGCCTGGTTCGCCAAACAGCACTGGCCCGGTCGATACCTTGACGGGTTTGCCTTCGCGCGTCACCCCTTTGCCATTGCTCTCCATGTCAAGTTGCTGCAAGTAGGCGGCAAAGCGGCTTAATCGCTGCTCATAGGGGAGTACGGCGTAGCTCTGCGCATCCCAGAAATTGTTGTACCAGACGCCCAGCACGGCCTGGATTACTGGCATGTTCTCGGCCAGTGGCGCGGTACGGAAATGCTCGTCCATGTCATACGCGCCAGCCAGTAATTCCTCGAACTCTTCCATGCCAATGTAGAGCGCAATCGGCAGACCGATGGCGGACCAGAGGGAATAACGGCCACCAACCCAATCCCAGAAACCGAACATGTTGGCGGTGTCGATACCAAACTCGTGCACCGCATCTGCATTTGTCGATACCGCGACGAAATGCTTGGCCACTACTTTCATGTCCTTCTTTGCCGCATCCAGTAACCAGCTGCGCGCCGCGCCTGCGTTGAGCAGGGTTTCCTGTGTGGTGAATGTTTTTGATGCGACGATGAACAGAGTCGTTGCCGGATCAAGGTCTTCCAGCGTGTCATACAGGTGGCTGGGGTCGACATTGGAAACAAAGTGTACGTTGATGTTGCCACCATAAGGCCGCAACGCCAGGCAAGCCATTGCCGGCCCGAGGTCGGAACCGCCGATGCCGATGTTGACCACATCGGTGATCGGCTTGCCGGTAAAACCTTTCCATTTACCAGTGCGCACCCGGTCGGCAAAGGCGCCGATGCGCGCCAACACGTCGCGCACATCCGGCATCACATCATGCCCATCGACCATGACCGGACGCTCGCCCCGGTTGCGCAGCGCCGTGTGCAACACCGCGCGGTCTTCGGTCAGGTTGATCTTGTCACCGGCGAACATCGCATCGCGCAGGATTTCAACGCCGCTGTCCTTCGCCAGCTTGACCAGCAGCTTCATGGTCTGCGGCCGGATCAGGTTTTTCGAGTAATCCAGCAGCAGATCATCCATCTGTAGCGAAAAACGCTCGGCACGCTTCTTGTCTTTCGCGAACAAGTCACGCAGATGCACGCCTTTCCAGGCTTTGCGTTCTTCCTTCAGGGCTTTCCAGGCGGGGGATTGGGTCAGATCGGACATGATGAAATCGCAGTAGGGATGCAGGAAATGGCGTGGAACGAGTGTGCAGCGAAGCAGTGGCGACAGTATAACGAGGCGGGCGAGCGGCGCGTGCCTGGCTGGCTGGCAGTTTTGTTAAACAAAGAAGGAAACAAGGGTTTTAAGGAGTCACTTTTCCCCCGTTTTTGCCGCCTCCGCACACAGGTTGCTGTAGTGCCTGGTAGACCTCGCCGGTCTTAGTGTTCTGGATGAAGGCGCTGACGCCCAGGTCATTGCGTTTCCAGTCGGCACCGAGGCTGAAGGCATGCTGAATGGGTAACACGCCAGAGGGTGGCAAGCGGAAAGGACCGAGGAGTTCTCGCACGACAAAATCGTGTCTGAGCAGACGGCCCGCGTTTTCGCCCGCCTCGATGCGTGTCGTCAGGTTGTTCTCGTACAGGGCGAGAAACACCTGTGCGCCCTCTGTCGGAGGGCGCATGCGGACTTCGCCACGGATTTCCATACGTCCGCCGGTTGGTGGCGCAAGCTCCAGGTGAATGTCAGCAGCGGCCGCGCGCGCATTTTGCACTGCCGGCAGGCCGCTTTGCATCGGGCGAGCGTCGCGGCCATCGAGCACGAACTGAGGGGTGTAGATAGTGCTCGAACGGTTGACGTCAGCAATCCAGCGCTGGCGGGCGGAGTAGGCCGGCTTCGAGAAGCGGTCTGCCCAGCCGAGCCGGTTCCAGTAGTCGACGTGAAACGCCAAAGGCACAAGCTGCTGTTTGTTCCCGGCCTGTGCGAGCAGGCCCGAAAGCCAACGGTCTGCCGGCGGGCAACTGCTGCATCCTTCCGACGTAAACAGTTCCAGCAGAGAGGTTCGCATCGGCCCGCTACTGGCGCTGCAACTTTGCGCGCCAGCCTGCGCGGCGGCATGCCAGAGCAACAGCAGCAAAACGGCAAAAGTGCGTCTTGGTAAAAATAAGGCCGGCATGGAAATCTCCTTAATTCAGGTGGAGTGAACGCGCCAAAGCATCGAAGAACAGGCAATACAAGGCGATGGGTAGGGGCAACCCGAGCAGGGTGCCAAGCAAATAGGTTCGGAAACGGACGCCGGACAAGGCGAGGGCGTAATTGAGCGCCGGCAGGGTCTGAAACAGCACTCTTGCCAGCACCACGCTCCAGATCGGGCGCGCGTCGAGATGTCCGAGGATGCGAGAGACGACGCGGTTATCCAGTTGGCGCAGGGCATTCCCGCCGACAAATCGGATAAGCAGAAAGCTGATCAGGCAGGAAATGCTGGCGGCGATATAGGTCGCCAGTCCGCCCCAGACTTGTCCCAACGCCAGCACGGCGGCGGCGAGAAACAGCCAGCCGGGGATCTGGATCAGGTTGCCCAAGGCAAATACCAGCGTAAAAACCAGCAGTCCGCTTATCTGGTTGTCGAGGATGGTCTGGCGCAAGAACGCCAGGCTGAAGTGATCGCGCAGGCCGCTCAGTTGGAAGATCGCCAGCAACACGCCGAGAAACATGGCCACCATGAGTATTCGTCGAATTGGGGAAGTCACGCTTTTCAAGTTTTTCAAGTCTCATTGATGGATTGGTCGGCGTCACCGCGAATTCATGACAATGTATTTCCGGGTTTTATG
>CAMDHJ010000019.1 GCA_945897865.1 Tepidiphilus sp. J10 | reverse complement strand
GCTCAGTCCCTGCTTTCTCAAAACTTTGATTTCCACATACACCTCGTCACTGATCATCAAGGCTCCGAAAAAGCCCTGATCGTCCTCGTTCGGTGTATCAGTTTTCAATCGGCATGCTGTATCAAATTACATCCGGCAGTGACACTGGTTTCCGGCCTCACCACCGGCGCCCGCAACATGATCGCCATCGGCATCGCCACCGCGACAGCCGGCATCATCGTCGGCGCGGTAACGCTGACCGGCATCGGCCTGGTGATGACCGATCTGGTCGAGCTGGTCTCCGGCGGCAACCTGATGCTGATGCTGATCATGGTGGCGGTGATCAGCCTGATCCTCGGCATGGGCCTGCCCACCACCGCCAACTACATCGTGGTCTCGACGCTGATGGCGCCGGTCATCGTCGAACTCGGCGCCCAGAACGGCCTGCTGGTGCCGCTGATCGCGGTGCACCTGTTCGTGTTCTATTTCGGCCTGATGGCCGATGTCACGCCGCCGGTCGGGCTCGCCTCCTATGCGGCAGCCGGCATCGCCCGTTGCGACCCTATCCGCGCCGGTGTCACCGCCTTCGGCTACAGCGTGCGCACTGTCATCCTGCCGTTCATGTTCATCTTCAACACCCAGTTGCTGCTGATCGGCATCGAAAGCCTGTGGCAACTGGCCTTCACCGTCACCGGCGCGATACTCGCCAGCCTGCTGTTCGCCGCCGCCACCCAGGGCTGGTTTCTCGCCCGCAATCGCGTCCATGAAACGCTGTTGCTGTTGCTGATTGCCTTCAGTCTGTTCCGTCCCGGCTTCTGGTTGGACACGTTGATGCCGCCCTGGCAAACCGCCCCCGCCAGCCAGATCCTACAACTGGCTACTGAAGCGCCGGCACAATCCAGCTTGCGCCTGCAAGTCAGCGGCCTTGATCTGGAAGGCCGCGACATCAACAAAGGCGTACTGTTGCCGCTCGGCCCCAAGGCAGAATCCGCCCAGGCTCGTCTGGCCCAGGCCGGCCTAGGTCTGCTGACTTTTGGCGATGACGTACAGATCGCCACAGTGCGCTTCGGCTCCACCGCCGAACGTCTGGGCCTCGAACCCGGTTTCGCAATCACCGCCGTGCAATTGCCGACCGACCGTCCGGCCAAGGAATGGCTGTACCTGCCGGCGCTCGGCTTGCTGGCGATGGTGATCTGGCGGCAACAGAGGCGGCGCGGGATGCGGACAGGCGGGAAAGGGATCTGATTGCAGGTTAAAGCTTAAGGCTTAAGGCTGGAGTGCCACTTGCTTAAACGTAGCCGACAGCCCCAGGCCGCTAGACGGGTTTGCTTCCCCCTTTGTAAAGGGGATTGAGGGGGATTTTGACGGCGCTGGCCTATGCGGATGTCTCATAAATCCCTGATAGGACTACCAGCCAACCGACTAAGCCGCCAAAAAATGGCGGCCAAGTCTCTGGCTGCCCCAGCCCCCTTTTGCAAAGGGGGGAGCAGGTATCGGAATGCTTATGTAAGTGCCATTCGCGTCAGGCCCTGAATTCGCCCTGGATTAGAACGCCGCCTGGTAACCGATTCCGCGACGTGTGACGATCCAGTGGCCAATATGAACACCAACTGCGGCCCCCAAAGCGTCGGCGGCTAGATCCTTGCCACTGAAATGATTGCCGGCCTGGCTTTCATCATGGATTTCCTTGAGCAGGCCTGGAATCATCGCGACCCCAAAAGCCTTCCATTTGCTTTCGTAATGCATCGCCGACAGCGTGCCGAATACCGTACTGAGCGCGAAATGCTTCGCCTTGTCTGAACCACCCCAGTCGTCCGCATAGGAAGGCGCGACAGAGACAAACAGACACAATGCAAGCAGGCTGCTAGTGGTTTTCATGACGCCTCCGGGCGGAACAAGTTAGCTGATTATCTTCGAATCCGGGCCGCTTCTGCAGTTACGCAGTTACTCCATATGCGGCTTGGCATGCTGGCATGAAAACCAAAGTCAGAACAAAGCGACTTGGGTCGCTTCCCGTGTTGCGTCTGTCTTCCTCCTCACTACTTGCCATCGCCACCAGTTCGAGGATCTGCTTGGTATGTTTTTCGCTCTCTTCCCTCGCAGTGGCAGCCTTCCCCGTGTCAGAGTCGGGTCGGTAGCCACATCCGCTTGTTCGAGGCCTGCTCAGCGTTCACTCAAGTTACGGCCTACATGGTCGCAAAGCTTCTTTAAGAAGCTACTACACCAGAGGCTGCAACTACTTCGTTTCATCCATGACGGCTGCGATTCAAACTGATGTGGAAAGGATGTTTTGCGCGAGGTCGCAATCCGGACCGCGTAGCCTGGATGGAAGCCGCATCATGATACGACTTGAATCCGGGACACCGCTTGTGCGGCTGGAATCCGGGATGCCGGCTCTGGCGCCCCCTTGATTCCAACCTCGCAGGCCTCCTTGCATGACCAAACGTCAGTGGCTGCTGGGATTAGCAACCGCTGAAAATCAACGCCTTTGCACGGCGCACTCCAACAGGCTGCTTGGTTTGATCCATAAACAGCTATCTTCGAGCCTGGAGAGCTTCAGCAACGCGCTCTAACTCCTCGATCTCCGAAGAAAAAACTCGTCTGTAATCAACTTCCTGCGCTTGTAGAGCAGCGATCTGCTGCTCAATATTTGATGTACCAAGCAAAACCCCAAAGCCAGTCGTAACTTCCTTATGTCCAAAAAGACGTGCCAGAATCAAGTCGCCTAATTCTCGCTTGAAGTGTCCGGCCTCCCAGTACCATCGCATCTTGGTCTGACGGTCGGACTTGGATGGTACGGCCTCGCTGGTCAACTCGTTGAACCCGCTGAAATCCCAGAGAGGTATAGATGCCCCGCCAGCCGTGAGTGCGTCATCGGCAACGATGTTCACGACGGCTCGCTTCCAGTCCTCAAAGGCTGGCCAGTGCCCAGTGATGCGGATAATTTCCAGCAAGTGGGCGTGGTACGGATAGATGACCAATTGCAGCACAATGCCATGCTGCCGGCAGAGGCGTAGAACCTGACGAAGATCGTCCAGTGCCGGCGATGAACGTCCTGTCGCATCGAAAATGTCCTTCGGCCGGCGAAGGTAAGCCTTGATGTTCTCGACGTCTCTCTGTCGGAACACCGCCCAATAGCCTTCGTCTGCCGTGATCTTCAGGTAATCCCGCATCGGGTTGAAACCCAGCGGAGTCAGATCGGCTGAATACGGGTTCCGCTGGCTGCCAATGGTTTGCAATGAATCCAGAAAGGCTCCCAGAGTGAAGGTCGCCTCACCGTAGTCGCGCACCTGCTGCAGAAACCGCCTGGGATTGCGCGAACCATCGGAATTAACCAGCAATCTACCCCCCTCAACAACAATCGCTTTTGCTCGGATCGGCTCCCTTGCATCAACCAGAAAATCCATTAAATCCATACCCAAAACCACAACCTCGGGCTTGCCCGCTCTACCACTTGCGTCACTTTCCAACACATGCTGCAGATATCGCAGTGAGGTCTTGGTCCCAGTCCCCGGTAACGCCAAGTTGAACACCGGATACGATTTGGCCGGCCAGGCAGTGTGTTGCGGATCAAAGCCGACTTCAGCTCGTGAATTACCCAATATAAGACCGTGCGGTCTCACACGCAGCACCTGATACGCCTTCACCGTCGCCCCATGGACACCCGCCTTGGGCTTGATTGCGTTAAAACTCGGCGCATCGACTACCCTGAACAGGCCATAGGGGTCCACGATTACGTTGAACCCTGCGACCGCCAGCAACAGGGTGCTGGTCACAACAAGCCAGAGGGGAAGATAGCGCCGCATATTCTGAAATTGCATCAGAACTGAAAATACAGAAATTCACTCGGCCGCGTCAGCGACAGCAATCCGCAGGCCAGAACAATAGCCATCACCACAGCCCAACCCCGTCCGGCCGACCAGGCCAAGCGTGTGATGGCGTTTTCGTCACGATGATCCAGCGCCGGCTTGAAACGCCCCATGATCTGCTGGGTGTTGGGTGCGAGAAACACTACCGGCAACAGCACCAGAACCCAGATGTAATTCATCACGAAATCTCTGCCGCCACCAGGCGTGAAGACCACGCCCATCTTGCCCAGCAATGGAGCGACCTGACCAGCCCGTGTGGCCAAGGCTTCTGGCAAGGCCACACCATTCAAGCCGGCCATGCCGCTCAGGATAACCAGTGCCCCGTCCAAACTCTGGGCCCGGAAAAACACCCAGCCCACTACCACCGCCAGGAAGGTCAACCCCACCCCGAGCACCCGCCCCGCCGCCGATGTATTGGTTAGATCGTGGCCCAACCATTTGCGAAAAGCTTGCCAAGCCTGATGCACAACAAGATACAGTCCATGCAGCCCGCCCCAGATGACAAAAGTCCATCCCGCCCCGTGCCACAACCCACCCAACAACATCGTCGCCATCAGGTTCAAATAGCGGCGGGCAGGCCCCTTCCGGTTACCGCCCAAAGGAACGTAGAGATAGTCGCGCAGGAAACGGGAAAGGGTCATATGCCAACGCCGCCAGAAATCGGCGATGCTGACTGCCTTGTAAGGTGAGTTGAAATTGAGCGGCAGACGCACACCGATCATGTAGGACAGCCCGATAGCCATGTCGGAGTAGCCGGAAAAATCAAAGTAAAGCTGAAGCGTATAGGCCAGAGCCCCACCCCAAGCCTGAAAAAACGTCAGTACATCGCCTGACTCTGCGGCCATGAACACAGGAGCGGCATAAGGCGCAACGCCATCAGCCAGCACCACTTTCTTGAACAGACCCAAAGCAAACATCGTCAGGCCGACAGTGAAGAATTCATAACTGAAGAGGTAAGTCGTTGCCTGCCCGAACTGGGGCATCATCTCCTTGTGATGCAGCACTGGTCCGGCAATTAAATGCGGGAAATAGGTAACGAACAGGCTGTAGTGGATAAAGTCGAATTCTTTCGCTTCACCCCGCGCCGCATCCACCAGGAAGGCGATCTGAGTAAAAGTGAAGAACGAGATGCCCAGCGGCAGGATGATCTCCGCAAAGCCCCAGCTAGTACCGAGCGTGGCGTTGAAGCTGTCGATGAAAAAGTTTGCGTACTTGAAATAGCCCAGAAGAGCCAAATCGCAGACGATCCCGAGCATCAGCAACCGCTTGCGCCGGGGCGACCCGATGTCGTTACCACGTGCCAAGCCGTAGCCAACCAGATAGTTGAAAACAATGGACGCGAGCAACAGGCCTACATAGGCCGGGTTCCACCACGCATAGAAGAACAACGAACTTGCTGTCAGCCACGTAGCTGCAAGGCGATGGCTGTATCTTCCCAGCAGAAAAAACACAAATAGCAGCGCAGGAAGAAAAACAAACAGGAATTCAACTGAGTTAAATAACATGTTCGCTTATGTCAGATTTCCCCAGAGCTTGATCCTGCTCCCTCTTTTTCCCCTGCCCCCGGGTGAATATAGGCGATGAGATGCCCAGGTTGCGAGCCAGGAGCCTGTCGGACTTTGTTTGCAATGGGAATTTCGCGAAGAAGTAGCGTAGTTATTCATACGTCCGACTAAGCGATACTTTCCGGTGTGGACAAGGGACCAGCGAGGGCACGCAAGCCTTTATGAAATATCGGGTTGACACACCAAATCGCTAAAACGGATAAGGCCTGTGCAATGCAGTTCAGCCGCCCTTGCGCTTGAGCACAAACTCGGTCATTGAATTGATGGAGCCGAGATTGTCGATGTTGATTTCTTCCTGCTTCAGCGGCATCTGGTAGGCGTCTTCGTACCAGACCACCAGTTCCAGGATGGCAGCAGAATCGACATAGCCGGTGGCGGGAATGATGTCGTCGTCGCCAATGTCGCTGGCGTCCATGCCGAGATTTTTCGCCAGTTCGATGACTTTGGCGCGCACGGCGGCTTTAATTGCATCACGGTCGAGATTCATTCAGATTTCCTTGGTTGAGTTATCAGACGGGTGGCTTGGCCAGTTCCATCAACAAACGGGCGACGTCAAAGCCAGACAGTACGCGGTGATCGTAGCTGGCGCCCAACACGGCGCGACCACTGCCTTTGGGTGCGGCGTGGGCGATCATCAGCGAGCAATAGGGCGGCAGAATGGGGATGTGGCGGCTGACGTTCCAGCGCGCCATGCTGGAAAAGGCGATTGTCGCACCGGTGGTTTCATCGCGCGAAAGCTTGCGCTGCAGGGCGTGACGTTGCACTTCGCCCAGGTTCTCGATGAATTGTTTGGTCTCAAGTGACGCGGCATCGCGTACCACCGTCAGATACAGCGTTTCGCCGGCCTGCACGGTAAAGCCCAGGTTCACCGGTTGGTATTCGAAGCGCTTGCCGTTCACCACCGTGGCGTTAAGTCGGGGGCTGGCCTTGACCAGTTGCACCAGGCGATAAGCCAGCAGCGGCAGCAGCGGCGACAGCATCAATTTGTTGGCGCTGGCATAGGCGGCGGCGTGGTCTTCCCAGGCTTTGGGGTCGTATTCCACTTCCAGATAGGTCGCGGCGGCATGGTCACGATGCCAGGACACCGTAATCAGCATGCCACGCTCTTCGGCATTGAGATCGCGCAACTCGCCCGGCACATCCGGCAGGCTTTCCTGCGCTGAAACGGCGACGGCGGGCGTGTGGTCGCGACGCTTGATGCCATGCGCAGCCATATAGGATTCCACATCGGCAAGCGTCAAACGGTCGCCCGCAGCGGGAATCACACTGGCGTCCAGGCTGAGTTCCTTCAGCAAGGCACGCGCCTTGGCAGTGGGGCGAGCATTGCCACCGCCGGAGGCTACGGTCGCAACCTCGATCTCCGGCACGGGTTCGTCGGCGCTTTCCCCCTGCCAGAGCAGGATAGAGCCAACAGCGACCTTGTCGTCGATCTCGCACATCAGCTTCAACACGTAACCTTCCTTCTCAGCAGCGACTTCGACGATTGCCTTGTCGGTTTCCACATCGAGAACGATGTCGCCTTGCTTGACGAAATCGCCAACGCCGACACGAAAGGCGATGACCTGGACGATGTCGTCGTTATTGTTGACGCGCGGGGCGTGCAGGGCGTGAGCCATAGTGTTCCTCAGTACAGGTTATCCAGAATGTCTTCGATCAGCTTATCGGCGTCCGGCAAGATCTGGCGCTCCAAGCTGCGCGCGGATGCGATGGGCACCGGCGGCGTGCCGATACGGAAAGCCTGGCCTTGATAACCGGCTTCCAGCAGGCAGGCTGCGATTTCCGCGCCAATGCCGAATTCATGGTGCGATTCCTCGGCGATCACCACCTTCTCGCTACTCATCAGATGCACCAGCAAGGTACGGCGCGGCAGCGGAGAAAGCAGCGAGGGCACGACGATATCCACCATCAACTCTTCCTCGTCTGCCAGGCGCTGCGCCGCTTCTTCCACCACCGGCAACATGCCGCCATAGGCCACAATCGTCAGGTCAGCGTCCGGGCAGCGGCGGATCAGTGTCGGGAAAAGATGGGCGGCGAGGTCATCCGGATCGGGCGTGAGCATTTCGTAGCCGCCGGCATCCTGCGTTTCACCGTACAGCAGCTTGTGTTCCAGAAACAACGTCGGATAAGGCCAGCGGCGAGACGCATCGACCAGCAACCGGGCAACATCGTGACGGTGGCTACCGTATAGAACGGTCAAACCCGGTATCGCGGTAAAGATGTTCTCCGGGCTCTGGCTATGCGTGGGGCCGTAACCGCGACGGCCGCCGGAAGGTGTGCGCAGAATCAACGGCACCGTCACTTCCGGGAATACGCCGGGAAACTTCACCGCATGGTTGTAAAGCTGATCCATGCACAGCGAGAGAAAGTCCGCGAACATGATTTCCAGAATCGGGCGGAAACCGTCCATCGCCAGGCCGATGGCGGCACCGGTAATGCCGGCTTCGGAAATCGGCGTGGAAATCACGCGTCCGGGATAAGCGGTGCTCAAGCCCTGGGTGACCTTGAAAGCGCCACCATAAGGATCGTGCAGGTCTTCACCCAGCACGATGGTTTCCGGGTAAGTCGCCAACAGATGATTCAACGCGGCATTGATGCACAGGCGCACGCTGGTTTTCGCGGCCACCGTCGGATAGCTGGGCGCCGGGCCTTCCAGCTCGCCGGCACGGTCAAAAATATGTTCCGGCGCATCGTCACAAATCGCTTCCGGTGAGGCATTGGCGGCCTCCCTCACCTGCTCGATAAAAGCGGCATTGCGCGCTTCGATTTCAACCCGCGCCGCATCCGAGAGGCGGCGCCCCATCGCGGCCAGCGGGTCTCGTTCGCGGATGGCAGCAACCACCGCCTCATCGCGCAGATCGTCCCCCTTGGAGTGTGGCCCCATGCGACGCGTATCAATGACCAGAAAGCCTGGCCGTTGGGTGTCGCGCACCTGCTGCACCGCTGCCGCGACTTGCTCGAAGAAATCGGCAGAAGCATCGTCCACCCGCCAGGTCTGCAAACCAAAAGCCACGCCGCGCGCCTGAATATCGCCGCCCAGGTTTTGATGCGGCTCCGTGGTTTGCGAGATGCCGTTGTTCTCCACCACCACCAGGAAAGGCACCGACCACACCGAAGCCAGATTCATCGCCTCGTACAACAAACCCTGGCCCAGCGTGCCATCGCCAATCATCGCGGCAACCACCGCACCACTGCCATGCAACTTGCGCGCCAGAGCCAAGCCAGCGCCGATGCCGGTCATGCCGCCTTGTACACCATTCGAATGAAAGTAGCGCCAAACCAGATGCTGACTGCCGCCGCGGCCGCCGCAAGCCCCATCGGCGCGGCCCATGATCTCCGCCACCAGGCCGACGAACTCACCGGAATAAGCCAGAAAATGACCATGATTTCGGTGATTCGACAATGCCGCATCTTCTGGATGCGTCAGCGCCCGCACCACCGCCATCGCACAGATTTCCTGGCCCAGGCAGGTATGGGTCGTACCGGAGACCAGACCACGCGAAAACTGATCAAGCACCAAAAGCTCGCTGGAGCGGATCAGATGGCCATAGGCATAGAGCGCATCCGGAGTCAGGCCGATGATCGGGTTGCCATGAGCGTCACGATCGAAGCCGGGAATAGGGAAGCTGGACATGGGGCTATCGCAAGAAATTAAAAATCCGTAGATCGAAAGAACCGCATCAACCGCGAGAAAACAACATCGTAGGAGCGGTCTTCAGACGCAAAATCGTACGCTCCAACGCCTGTCGCACCCCTTCGCGGCCAAAGACCGCTCCTACACCTGAATTCTTGGGTCGCGAGCTTAACCCAGTTTTCTTGCCCTTTGTGCTAACGTCTTGCCGCTCCCACGCACTCACAAAATACCAATATGGCCCTGCCCAAACTCGAACCCATCCGCGACGAGGATCTGCCGGCGTTCTGCGCCTTTTTGCACAAACACCTCAACCCCAGCCACCCAGCCGATATCTGGGCGGAAGCCTTTCGCCAGAACTGGGGCGTGGACAAGCCCAACAACGGCTTCTTGATCCGTGACGAAGCCGGAGAAATCGCCGGCGGCATCGGCGCCATCTACGCCGCCTACCCAGTTCGCGGCAAACTCGAACAGTTCTGCAACATCACCAGCTGGATGGTGCTCGACGCCTACCGTACCCAAAGCATGCGCCTGGCAATGGCGGTGATCTCACAACCTGGATTCCACTTTACCGACCTGTCACCCACCGCCGTGGTGGAGCAGTCACTCAAATTCCTCAAATTCACACCCATGAACGAAGCACGTACCGTGCTGTTCAACCTGCCGGCGCCGCATCAGCGCCTAAACGGCGCAGGCATCGTCAGCAATCCATCCCATATCGAACAGAAGCTGGATGCTGCGTCACGCAAGGTTTACCAGGATCACAAACATTTTCCCTGGCTTAAATTCCTTGCCGTCGGCAAAGGCAACGACCGCAGTTTGGTCATCTACAAACGCGCCACCCTGAAAAACCTGCCCAGCGCCGAAATCATCGGCTTCACCAACCCGGATACCTTCCTGCGCTACCTGCCCGTTCTCGGCTGCCACTTCCTGCTCTCCGGGATGGCAACCACGCGGGTGGAAACGCGCCTGCTAGCGAGCAAACCCGCCTGGCCGCACACCGAACTGAAAGGCTACCGCCACCGAGTATTCCGCAGCGACACACTGGGCGAAGCCGACATCCAGAATCTCTATTCAGAATATGTCGCCCTCGATCTCTGACCTCTTCCCCAACGCGCAACAGATTGCGGTTCCCGCCGATACACGCCCCATCCTGTCGGTGGTCATCCACACCGAAGAAGAATTCGACTGGAACCGCGAACATTCGCGCACGGAAATCGGCGTCGAACACATGCGCCATATCGGTCGTGCGCAAGAGCTATTTGACGCCTACGGCATCGTTCCCAACTACGTCATCGATTACCCCATTGCCAGCCAACCGCTGGGCTACGAAACCCTGCGCCGCTATCAGGATGATGGCCGCGCCCTGATCGGCACCCACCTGCACCCCTGGGTATCGCCCCCGTTGACCGAACAACTCACGCGCGCCAACACCTACCCTGGCAACCTGCCACGCCAGCTTGAATACGAAAAAGTGCGCCAGCTTACCGACACCATCGAACAAAATTTCGGCAAACGCCCACTGACCTACCTTGCTGGGCGCTACGGCAACGGCCCCAACAGCGCCGCCATCCTGGAAGAACTCGGCTACGAAGTCGACATCAGCATCGCCCCCCCCATCGACTACAGCAGCGATAGCGGCCCAGATTACTCAGGCTATACCGCAGAACCATTCTGGTTCGGCCGTGAGCGCAAGTTGCTCGGCCTACCAGGAGGAGGCTGCTACGCCGGCTGGCTGAAAAACGCCGGCACTCCGTTCTATCGCCTGATTACCCACCCCAAACTGAGCTGGGCGCGTCTCCCCGGCATCACCTCCCGCCTGCGCGCCTTCGAACGCATCCGCTTGTCGCCAGAGGACTACACCCTGTCAGAGATGCAACGCATGACCCGCACCATGCTGGATGAAGGCCAACGCATCTTCGTCTTCAGCTTTCACTCTCCGTCGGTACACCCTGGCTACACGCCTTACGTTCGCAATGAAGCAGACTTAAGCCGCTTCCTTGACAAGACACGCGGTTATTTCGAGTGGTTCATGCGGGAATTGAATGGAAAGAGCATGACGCCATTGGAAGTAAAAACGATGCTTGGCAATTAGTTTCTTTAATTCCTGGCTCACATAATCTGTACTTATGCACATTACCTCAGCTCCCTTGCGCCAGAACGCACCAAAGATGGCCTCTATCGAGGCAGCTCGCGCATTAGCCGCATTTGCTGTCGTGCTGTTGCATGCAGCCAACCTGATGCGAGTTGAACATTTCTCCGGCCATATTGGACTTAATCGGATATTTGATTTCGGCTATGTCGGCGTCGATTTTTTCTTCGTCCTCAGTGGCTTCATCATCACCTACGTACATTATTCGGACATTGGTCGCGTTGAACGCTTACCACGTTATTTATGGCGGCGTTTTTCGCGTATCTACCCGATTTACTGGGCAATCCTGCTACTCGTAATCGCAGTTACAACGGCTGCTCGCCTTGCAACAGGCAAAGGCCCTGGTTGGGAAATCAGTTCAGCGGACATCGCCGGCACGCTTTTTCTGCTAATGGGCGAAGGAGAACCCAAGTATGTCGGTGTAGCTTGGTCGCTTCAGTATGAGATTGTTTTCTATGTCGCTTTTTGTCTCTTACTAATTAATGTACGAATTGGTACCGGATTATTTATTGCATGGGGAATCTATGTCCTCGCCCATGCGCTAGACATTGTGCAATTCAAGCTACCACTTCACCTCAACAACGCACACTGTCTGCAATTCCTGTTCGGGGTTCTGGTAGGCGCGGCAGCCCGGCGACATTTTATGCGTACGTCACACACTACCCTTGTCGCTGCATTGATCGCTTTTTTTGCGGCCGTGATTTTTGAAGTGTATGGACCATTCGACCGTCATTCAGAGGCGGGGCGGATTGTGCTGGGTTTAGCCTCTGCAGCAGTGCTTGCAACACTGGTGGCGCTCGAAAACGGCAAAGCAATACGCACACCCATATGGCTCGCCCGCCTGGGATCAGTGTCGTACTCGATCTATCTTGGTCACATCCTGTTTATTAATCTGACCTACATGGCACTTCTGAAGGCAGGTCTTTACCACGCATTGCCGGAAGCGGTGGTCTTCACGCTCGCGGTTGGTGTCGCACTGATAGCAACAGCTCTGATAGGCATTTACGTCGAACTACCGATTGTAAATGCCCTGAAAAGTCGCTCTCAGCATCGTCCTGAGGACGTGGCAGTAACTTCAGCTGGACACTAGCAATGCGCCGGCGAAACTTTCTCGCGGCACTCTTCTGGTTGCTTTCAGGGTGTCATACATCAGCAACCAGCCAGCGACGTGTAGTGCTTATTGGCGACTCCACCGTCGCAGACTTTCCGGCTTCCAACTCACCAATGTCTGGCTGGGGGCAAGAATTGCGTCAAATTCTGCATACACGCGCCAAGGTACTCAACTATGCAGTACAAGGCAGTAGCACGCGCCGATTCGCAGAACGCCACTGGCCTGGGGTGCGCAGCAAGCTCGTCGCAGGAGATTTACTGCTGATTCAGTTCGGACATATAGATGCCCTACCTGACACAACTCGCCACACAGAGCCTTTCGCGGACTACAGCATGCTACTTCAACAATTCATTAGCGAATCCCGTGAGATGGGGGCACAACCCGTTCTGGTGACGCCTGTTGCACGCTATAAATTCGAGCAAGGCCATCTGGTCGATACTCATGGAAATTACCCGGTGGCAATGCGAAAGATCGCATCAATCAATGATGTACCGCTAATTGATCTGACTAAGGCAAGCAGCCAAGCCTTGGAACAACTTGGCGAAAGTCGCGCCCGCGCCTGGTTCATGCTGTCCCTTGATGGGCATGATGCCGTACACCTGAACCGATCTGGCGCACTAGAAGTGGCGGGTATCGTCCAGAGGGCGCTAGTACAGGCCCAACTACTTTGAGCATGAGCAAATAATGAATAACCGTCCATGAACGCCATAGTGTTGCTCTACTGCTAACCACCTGATTCCCCAAAAGGATTGATCGAAAAAATGGCATCCAATTCACAAAACTTGGTAAAAAAAACATATTCACTCTTGGCAGAGAAGCGACTTCCTTGGCGTCTTAGTCAATGGCTGACCCGACGAAAAGAAGAGGCTACGCGCAATAAATATGATCAGTTGGTTTTGCAAACACGTCCATATATCACCGGCCAGGACAGCCCACATTTCGAAGTGCATGTCCTTTTAGGCCATCGTCATGTTGGAATGACCCTATGGTGTGTAAAAAGTTTGCTTCATCACTCCGGCAGGAAATATTTCGTGGTCTTGCACGAGGATGGAAGTCTCACGGAACAGGATATCGCCACCCTGAAGCAACATCTGATTAATGTCCGAGTGGTTCGCAAAACCGAAGCGGACGAATTGATACGCGAAACAATAAAACACCTGCCAAATTGCCGCGATTATCGATTCTCACCCAAGGAGACTTCAGATCATCGGGGCATCAAATACAACATGCACATCTTTGCGCTGCGCTTGTTCGATTTCAATCTGCTTTCAAATGCCAGCAAGACCATGGTTCTAGATTGTGATGTGCTGTTCTTCGCTCCACCGTTGGAAATCATGGAATGGGCAGAAGCCCCAGAAGACCGGAATAGCCTGTTCAGCATCGAACAATATATTCCCAAAAGAAATTCCCGCTACGAAGTCATCGGGTTTGAAAAGAAAAATCCATTACCCACTGATGCCAACGCCGGTTTACTGTGCTTGGATAAGCGTGCCTATAAGCTTGAATTCATTGAGGATTGGATCGCCAAAAATCGTGAACTGATGGACAAGGTGGCGACCTTTGAACAAAGGGCCTACAACCACTTGGTTCAAGTCAAGGGAGGCAGTTCCCCCCTTCCAGATTCTTATTCATTCAATTACACCGATGACCAAGTGAAAGCGACACATTTCGCCATCAAAGAACTATTCTTCAAGAATCTTGAACGCGTGCGAAGCGCGTTGAGTCAAGCAAACTAGAGCCTTCATCCTGAATCCGAAGGTCACCATCCAAGCTCAGAGATTCCTTAGTATGTCTTTTGTAAATAGAATGTAGCCATATGATTTTCTAAATTTAATAGCGCTTATGGGAGGTTGAATGGCATTTTTCCCGATTTTTCTGTCCGTTGTATTTGTGGTGCGAAACCAGTCTAGCCATATTGAGGAATTGCTATCAAACGCTGCACTCGGAATTTCCAATCTTGTCAGCGATTACGAATTGATCCTCGTAGACAACGCCTCGGATGACGACAGCGTTTCCGTTCTCAAAAATCTGACTGGTGAGAATGGGCCAGCCAATTTGCAGGTGTACGCCCTCACCAAGGAAGTCGATGCCGACACGGCCTCGTGGGTTGGCTTGGAAAACGCACTGGGTGACTTCGTCGCTGTAATTGACCCCATGGCTGACGACATCGACTTTTTACCGGAAATGCTGGATAAGGCGGTCAGTGGCGCCGATGTCGTGTTTGCCACCAATGCGCAAAAAGTAGCCCAAAGCCTTGCTTACCGAGGCGCTTATATTGTTTTCAATGCGCTCTACAAGCGTTTCAACGGCATCCATCTAGCCATTGAGGCGCCTCAGTACCGTGTTCTGAGCAAGAGTGTCGTCAACTTTATACTTCAGCATCCCCAGCCAGCGATGACCTATCGCCATCTTCCTGCCACGGGTGGATTCGCCCGCGTCAACCTCAACTACAGCGCAGCGCCAAAAATTTCGCATAACAAGCGGCTGGGTGAAAGTATCGACCGGGGCATGCGTATGCTGGTTTCAACAACCAGGGCGCCGATGCGTTTGGTCACCTCGCTATCCATGTTCGGCGCAGTCGCCAATCTCATTTATTCGTTCTACGTCGTTGCCATCGGCATATTGAAAGAAGATGTCGCACCTGGCTGGGTCAGCATGTCTCTCCAGCAATCTGGCATGTTTTTCCTGATCTCGCTGGTTCTCCTCGTACTCGGCGAATACATCCTGAACATGGCCAGTCTCTCAAATGAAGGCCCGCTTTATCATGTCGGGCAAGAGTTCACCAGCGCCCGAATGACCCGGCGTGAGAAGCTGAATATCGAGGAAGTCGCGTCAGTACCAGCGCCAATCACCTACCAGGAACAAGCCGCTTGATGTCGGGCACAGATGTATATCAAGATGCCGTCATTATCGGAGGCGGTTTTTACGGTGCCTCTATCGCCATTTACTTGGCCAAGCAGCGTGGATTTAAACGCATCCTCTTGATAGAACGCGAACCCGCGCTTCTTACACGAGCTTCCTATAACAATCAGGCGCGCGTACATAACGGCTATCACTATCCTCGCAGCTTTACGACAGCGTATCGAAGCCGGGTCAATTTGCCCAAATTCGTGCGTGACTGGCCAGATGCGGTAAAGCAAGACTTCACCAAGCTTTACGCCATCGCACGCCGTAATTCAAAGGTCACCGCCAAGCAGTTTGAACGTTTCTGCCGTGAGATTGGCGCCAAGATTCAACCCGCCGAGCCAGCGCTGAGAGCGTTATTTGAACCGCGCCTGATTGAAGATGTGTTTCTCGTTGAAGAATATGCTTTTGATGCCACGAAGCTAGCGGGTTGGGCTGAGCGTGAACTAAATGAGTGTGGTGTACAGATACGCTTTGAAACGCGCGTTACTGAGATCTCTAATGGACACAATGAAACATTGCGGGTTACGGCCCAATCCGATCGCGACGCTGAGAAATTGATTACTTGCCGCTACGTGTTCAACTGCACCTATAGTGGAATCAATCAATTCAAGGGAGATTTTCCCGGCACTCGAATTGGCCTTAAACAGGAAATCACTGAAATGGCCCTGATGCAGGCGCCATCTGCTCTTCAAGGCCTGGGTATTACGGTGATGGATGGACCGTTTTTCTCAATGATGCCGTTCCCAGCACGCGGACTACATACGCTTTCACATGTTCGGTACACCCCGCACTTGCATTGGCAAGACAAGCAAGGCATTGACCCCTACAAGAGATTAAACGACTACGACCACGCAACACGCGTTGATCGGATGGTGAGAGATGTTGGGCGCTATCTCCCCGCAGTGCTTGAGGCCAAGTATGTCGAATCGTTATTCGAGGTCAAAACTGTTCTGGTGAAGAACGAAGGGGATGATGGGCGGCCAATTTTGTTTGAAAGACACCTTGAGCTGCCTGGTTGTTATTCCGTACTGGGTGGGAAGATTGACAATATTTATGACGTCCTTGAAAAACTAGAATCAGAAAAATTCGAAAGCACATTTACCTAGCAATAGAATATATATGTTTAATACCCTTCAATTTGAATTATATCCACACTCTACCTATGTTATTCATCTATTATTTTGACGCTACTTTATTTTTTCAACCTAGCAGCACTAGCCCGCTCAATTGAAATCCCAATATTTCATTTGGATGGAGCTATGCAAACAGCCTCCAGTCTTTTTAGGATTGATTCTGGTCAGGCACCCGGGCGAGATTTTTGGGCTTTTGGTGAAATCCAGTTGGTAAAGACGTTGCCAGCGCTGCGGGAAGTTGGCTCAATTTCGTGGAAAATGAATCCGACTTGAGCACATCTTCATGAACAGTGAACAACTCTTTGGCATGGCGCTGGACCTGCACACACCGTGGCAAGTGGACGGCGTTGAATTCAAGCCGGGAACGAAAGGCGGGGAGGAACTTCACATGACCAGCGGCTTTGCGCGCGGCAGCCGGTTTGCCGACGCCAACGGCCATGCCTGCCCGGTACACGACACGGTGCCTGTGCCCTGGGCGCGACCCGGGAGCGGCTTCACGCTGCTTTTCTAAGCCCTGGCGATGGCTTTGATCGAGCGGGAGATGCCCGTCAAGCGTTTGGCTGAGATGCTACGTGTCGTCGAGGCAAGCATGGACATGTCGCCCGCTTTCATGGCCGGCATGGCTAACGCGATCCCGAAGGCAAAATCACCTTTGACTGCTTTCATGTGGTCAAGCTACTCAACGAAGCGATGGACACTGTGCGAAAGCTGGCACGGCGCGAGCACGACGCCTTGAAAGGGCATAAATACACCTTTCTTAAGGACTGGGACCGACTGTCGGACAAGCGACGACTGGAGTTGGTCAAACTCATAGATGACTACCAGACGCTGGGCGAGGCGTATCGGCTCAAGGCGCTGTTCAACGACCTCTGGGCGATGTCAAACACCGCTAGTGCGGAAGCCCACCTCACGGCCTGGTCCGAGGAAGTCCAGCGTTCCGGCATCCAGTCTTTCATGCAGTTCGCCAAGACGGTTAAGTCGCACTGGACCAGCATCGTCCGCTTAACCAAGACGCACCTGACCAACGGCCTATTGGAAGGGATCACAAACAAAATCCAGCTCGCCAAACGCCGCGCCTGCGGATACCGAAACATCCAGAACTTCATCAACTTGGCCTATTTCCTCTGCGGAAAACTGGATCGCAGGTTGCCCGCATGAACAGCTTTACCCACTCGATTTCACCAACAGCCACTATTATGAGACATTTAATTTCGAGCACATTTGCGTCACCTTTTCTATTTTTTTTATTGTTTTCAATATTTGTCGTCTCCCAAGTAGATGTTGGTCACTCCGTAACGGATACCTTTCATGAAGGAGAGTATGTTGGCCTAGTTTGGCACATGGCAGCTTATTATGCCGGGAATGCATCATTCCCGCTGATAATTCACGGCGGAATGGATTTTATCCCATCTCTCCTGGCAAAATTTGTCTATGGCGACGACCGGGTAATTGTTGGCACTCGTGTAATTAACTCATTAATCGTAATCGTCACGTGGTCTTTTTTTCTTGATTTGTGCTGGCGCATGGCAAGCAAGCCTAAAGAATACACGGCTTGGATAGCAATCCCCATCATATTCATATTGTTAGCATCAAGACAATTTGAATCTGCAGTAGACTTGCATCACGCATTCATTGGGCCTCGTGATTTGTTTTTGATTTTGACTTTGTGGTCATTGGTTTCTTATGAACAGTGCCTTAACGATAAAGCGCGTGTCAGTTATGTAGCATTGATTACAATGGCAAGTACATTTGGAATTTACTGGTCTTATGACCGTGGCATTATGGCGCTTTTGTCTTATACAGCTTTTGCATTTAGCTTACTTCATCGGAATTTTAAATTTGACGCCGCATTGTCCATTGTGACGGCAATTGCAATGCTTGTAATCATGGAATACTCAAAACTTGCAGGGTCGATTTTTGACGTTTTATCTAATATTCTGCATTGGATAAGAAACGGCAGTGAAATATGGCAAGATTATAATCTACACCCCATCTCCACAGCGCCATTTATGCTCCCCTTTGCTCTCGTGGCTTTAATCCCTTTGGTTCTATATGCAGTCAAAGATGACCTAATTAAAAATAAAAGCCCTCTAATTATTGTTGTTGCACTACTGATAGTTATAGAGATTATTTTGATCAAAACGATATTTAATAGACCGGGGCTCCCAAGATCCACTTGGGGCCTTTGGCCGTTGATTGTTTTATTAATCTATGGCGGCTCCAGGTTTTTTCACCCATCCCCTAAAGACACGTCATTCAGCCAACCCCAATTAAAACAAATTAGCCCGTTATTGGTTTTCATTTTCCCCGCATTTATTTTAAGTCTTACCACCCTGCATTACTATCACATTTACTCGCCCCCAAGACTTTCTTTGTTCAATGCTTTTGTCGACAATGCCAGGTATTCCAAGCGTGACATTAACATAGTTTCTGGTGATATTAAGAAAATCTCCGAGGCAATGGCATTATCAAAGCCGAGCTGCGCATTTGGATGGACAAATGAGGGTGTAATTCCACTCCTTGCCCGCCTCCCACTTTGCACAAAATTTAGTTATGCCATTTATTCATCCAACAATTATCAATCTAATATTATTAATGAGCTATCACTAATCAATCCCAGCGCTTTGGTTTTCGACACCCCCAATTGGTCAATCAAGATAGATGACAAGCCAATGTCTGATCGACTACCTTATGTGTTTGATTTTATATTGAAAAAGTACCCCCACGAGGTTCGTATGGGTGCATATACCTTAAGAACTCAAAGCATTATCAACTCCATTCCGTTGCACACAATTAAATAATTACCTATTTAATAAATGTGGCTTATGTGCAATAGAATTCATCAACCCAATTCATGATATTATTTATATGGAAGGTATATACATATGTCAAATGCACTGATTGGATTCTCCGGCTTTGTAGGAGGCACACTCATCAAACAGGCCGCCTTTGAATCACTTTATCGCTCAACCAATATCAATGATATCGAGGGTCAATCGTTTGATACCGTTGTCTCTGCTGGCGCGCCTGCTCAAAAATGGATTGCCAATCGAGAGCCAGAGGCGGATCGTCAGAAAATTGAAGGTCTGATCGCGCACCTAAAAACCATTCAATGCAATACCTTTATCCTGATCAGCACAGTTGATGTATTTAAAACCCCGATAGGCGTTGATGAAGAAACGACTGTCGATGAGGCCGGGCTGCATGCCTATGGATTGAACCGACGTTTGCTGGAGAAATTCGTTGAGAGACACTTTCCCAACCATCTCATCGTCCGTCTGTCTGGGCTTGTCGGCCCCGGTCTACGTAAGAACGTGATCTTCGACTTCTTGAATGATAACAATCTCCATGCTATTGATAGTCGCGGTGTTTTTCAGTTTTATCCGATGGTCAATCTCTGGTACGACATTCAAACCGCGCTCAACGCCGGTTTGAAATTGGTGCACTTGTCGGCAGAGCCAATTAGCGTGGCGGATGTTTCAAAGAAAGGCTTTGGCAAGGCTTTCGAGCAGGATCTCGCCAATCCACCTGCAACCTACGACATGCGAACCTGCCACGCCGAAGTATTTGGCACTTCGGGGAATTACCAATACAGTGAACGAGAAACCCTTCAAGCCATTAGGGCCTACGCACAGTCGGAGCCGCTTACAATCAAGCCAACGACGGGGATGAGCTCATGAGACTAGCTATCTCCAACATTGCCTGGGATGTCGATGAAGATGAGGCGATAGTCGGGCTACTTCAGCGCTTTGGTGTTGATGCGACTGATGTTGTTCCGGGTAAGTATTTCCCTGATCCAGCCAAAGCAACAGACGAAGATATTGCTCGTGTCAGGCGTTGGTGGTCTGAGCGTGGCATTGAAATCACCGGCATGCAGGCGCTGTTGTTCGGTACAACAGGCTTGAACGTTTTCGGTACACCAGAAATTCAGGATGCGATGTTGCTGCATCTTGCTGCTGTGTGTCGCATCGGTGCAGGTCTGGGTGCCAAACGAATTGTCTTTGGCTCGCCCAAGAATCGAGATCGCAGCGGGTTGAGCGATCAGGAAGTTATGAATGTGGCTGTGTCTTTTTTTCGACGCTTAGGGGATATCGCTCATTCTTACGGAGTATTGATCTGCCTGGAACCTAACCCAACTTGCTACGGCGCCAACTTCATGACTACCAGTGCTGAAACCTTACAGGTGGTGGAGCGGGTCGCGCACCCGGCGGTAAGAATGCAGTTGGACACAGGAGCGCTCACCATCAATGGCGAAGACGCCGCCGCTGTGCTGCAAGACAGTTCGATTCTCATTGGACATGTTCACGCCAGTGAACCTGAACTGCTGCCTTTAGGTGACGGAGAAACTGACCACGGCAAGGTGTTTGCGGCGCTTGCGAAATATCTGCCAGATCATGTGGTTACCATCGAGATGCTCGCTACCAGGAATGAACCGCATGAAGTTTCGATTGAGCGCGCACTGAACGTGGCGATTCAGCACTATCGCAATAACGCAATTGGGGGGAGCGTATGAAGTGGCTCATTCTGATTCTCGGCATTGCCGCGAATGCTTCAGCCAGTGTATTGGTCAAGATTGCCATGATGCCACCTCGAAAATTTCCTTCTCTCAGCGAACCCATGGCGGCATTGAGTAATTGGCCATTCTGGTTGGGTCTGGGATTGTATGGCGCGGCATTTCTGCTTTACGCCGCAGCCTTGGCACGTTTACCACTCAATGTGGCACATCCGGTGCTAACCGCCGGAGCAGTGGCTACTGTTGCCCTGTTTTCGGTGCTGATTTTTCGTGAACATTTTTATTGGACAACAGGGGCAGGAATTGTGCTGGTGATAGCTGGTGTCGCCCTGATTACCGCCCGAGTGGCCTGAAGTATTAAACAAAGAAAATGACGATGACTCCTGATATAGCCCCTGAAGATCGAGCAACTTGGCAAGTACCCACCTTTGAGACATCCCTGTGGCTAGGCCGAAAACATCCGTGGTGCGTTGTGATTCCGGTCATTAATGAGGGGGAACGAATCAAGAACCTGCTTTCTAGAATGGCTGCCGTTAACATAAACGGCATTGCCGACATTCTCATTATTGATGGCGGCACTACCGATGGCTCGCTGGAACTGGAAGCTCTGCGAAAGAAAGACGTGCGCTGGCTTTTATTCAAGACCGGCCCAGGCAAACTGAGCGCCCAACTACGTTGCGCATACGCATTTGCGCTCGACCAAGGCTATGAGGGAATCGTCACCATTGACGGCAACGACAAGGATGACCCGGAAGCAATCCCGCGATTCATTAAATCTATGAAAGAAGGTGTGGATTTTGTGCAAGCTTCCCGTTTTATTGCGGGTGGAATGGCGGAAAACACGCCGATGTCACGAGATTTCGCCATCCGGTTTATTCATGCACCCATGCTGAGCCTGTTTTCTGGTTTTGGCTGGACCGACACCACCCAAGGCTTTCGTGCCTATAGCCGGAAAATGTTGCTTGATCCAAAGATAGCCCCCTTCCGAGATGAATTCATGACTTACGAGTTGCTTGCCTATCTTTCTTATCGCGCGCCAAAGCTTGGCTATCGTTGCCTGGAATTACCGACCATTCGGCGTTATCCAAAAGGAGAGGTGCCGACAAAGATCAGCAGTTTCAAAGGGAACCTGTCGGTATTACAGGTACTTTTTCGGGCTTGCTTTGGCGCCTATAACCCGCAGACGGACTGAAATATTTTCAGCATGAGGTTACTTGTACATATCAAATGGACAAATGGCCCATATCAACTGCGCCCATGACATGACATTGTTATTCACAATACTGTTCGCCTGGCTGGCGCTTGTCGCGGGTCTTTTGATCGCCTTCCGTGATCGTCTTCTTACCCTATGGCATGAACCCGCCTTCAAAGCGCCAATTTTGATCATTGAAAGCGATGACTGGGGCGCTGGACCTCTTACGCAGGCAGAGGCGCTGTCTAAACTAGCAGTCTGTCTTAATCGTTATCATGACGTCACCGGTCGTCCGGCATGCATGACGCTGGCGATTATTCTGGCTATTCCGAGACCAGAAATGGCTGGCAAGGTGACGTTGGCGGATGCTGAACAGCTTCCTGTTCTGAATTCCATCCGCGCTGGACAGGCGAAAGGTGTCTTCGCTCCGCAACTGCACGGCATGATGCATTTCTGGCCGGATGCTTTAAGGGAAGCCGCAAGTGTGCAGACTGAAGTACGCACTTGGCTAAAAAAATCCGAACTCACAGAACAGCTTCCATCGCACCTGCAAAGCCGCTGGACCAATGCCGCCAATCTCCCTTCGAAGCCGCATTCGCTTGAGGATGTTCAAGCAGCCGTTGCTGAGGAGGTAGGGTTGTTCAAGTCGCTGTTTGTGGGCGTGGGAGCGCCTTTAAGCAAGATTTACGCTGATGCTGCTCGCTCACCTTTAGCGCCTACAGATTTAGTGGTGGTGCCACCTACTTTTGTTTGGGATTCCCGGGTTGAAACGGCTTGGGCGAACCAGGGTGTGGAGGTGGTTATTACCCCGGGGTGCAGGCTGACGTGTCGGGATGCTGACGGAAAACCGGGGTGCCAGGATAAGACCATGCTGAATGGCAACCGAGGCTCGGGCGATGTGATTTACCTGGTGCGCGACGATTACTTCGAGCCGGTATTTGGACATCGGCCGGAACAAGCTCTTTCCGCACTGGCGCGTAAAACCATACTGGGCCGCCCCTGCTTGCTGGAAACCCATCGCAGCAATTTTCTGACCGAAGCCGGCGGCGAACCGACTGCCGCATTGGCTGCGCTGGATGATCTCTATACCCGTGCGCTACGCGACTTTCCAAATCTGCGTTTCGCTACCCCGGCTGAACTCGGGAACGCAATCAGAACCGGAGATGCAAACTGGATCGAGCAAGACCCTCGATGCCGGTTTACCATCTGGCTTCGGCGTATTGCCACCCTGCCACGTTTTGGCAAAGTAGCGCGCCTGACCGGTCTGCTCCCTCTGCTCAACTTGTTTGCTCGTTCTGATCTCCGCCCGTGAAACCTGCGCTGCCACCGTCCCGCTTGCTGGTCATCTCCGAACTGTTCCTACCCACCAAGGGCGGCACTACGGTCTGGTACGACGCCGTTTATCGCCGAATGGGGGACAGGGGCCTGCATATTATTACCGCCGATGTGCCCAACGCAGCCGCCATTGACCGAACTCACCCCAACTCCATTCATCGAGTTGGGCTGAAGCGGGTCTGGTGGCTGAAACCTGAATCACTAGGCATGTATGTGAAAATGCTGGGGCAATCTCTGCTGGTAGCGTTCAACAACAAGTTCGACGCAGTTCACGGCGCCCGCGCACTACCTGAAGGTCTGGTGGCCTGGATCATGGCGCGCCTATTGCGTAAGCCGCTGGTGGTCTACTGCCACGGCGAAGAGCTCTCCACCTGGGGGCGCGGGAGTAAATTCCGCACCATGCTCTGGGTCTACCGCCATGCCGATGCCAACATCGCCAACAGCGAATACACGCTGGAAGAAATGGTGAAGCTTGGTGTGCGGCGCGAAACCATCACTTTGATTTACCCGGGCGTGGAGACCGAACGCTTCCGCCCTGATCTGCCATCTGAAGACCTCAAACAATCTATCGGCCTGCAAACCGGGCAGACACTGATTTTGTCGGTGGGTCGTCTAGTGCGCCGCAAAGGTTTTGACCAAGTCATTCGCTCGCTGCCGGAATTGGCAAAACAGGGCATCGACGTTCATTACGCACTCATTGGGATTGGTGAAGATTGGGACTACTTGTCTGAATTGGCCAAAGAATTGGGTGTATTCGAGCGCCTACATCTTCTCGGTCACGTCAGCCCGGAAGATCTGCCGCGCTGGTACAACGCTTGCAATGTTTTTGTTATGCCCAACCGCGAAATCAACGGCGATACGGAAGGCTTTGGCATGGTGTTTCTGGAGGCGGCCGCCTGCGGCAAACCAGCCATTGCGGGGCAAGCTGGTGGTACAGAAGCTGCGGTAGTAGATGGAAAAACAGGCTTTCGAGTAGATGGAAACCGAACAGAACATGTCGCGTCTGCCCTAGTTCGTTTGCTTGGGGATTCTGCCTTGTCCAAAATAATTGGGCTCGCTGGTTATAACCGTGCATTGAATGAGTTTTCCTGGGATCAGGTCGCCTTTAAAACCCGACGTCTGGTGAGTAAAAATGAAAAATAAATTGCATCTAGCCCTTTCCGCCATTTTTATTTTTATTGCAAGCCCAGCATGGAGTGATTTCGCTAAAACGCCACAAGAAATGCAGCTATGCAACAGCATGGGCATCAGCAACCACGAATGTGATTGTGTGCGTTTTATCAATCGTGCCTATTCAGTCATGAATAACAAGGCAGCATTAAAATATAACCTGGGCGAAGCTATAGGTGGGTGCAATTACAATTTGTCACATTCTGGCGCAAACAATCCTTGGGCTCCCAATGCTCACTTCCAGATTGGGCTGGCCATGAAGCTAAAAAACAACCCAATTGGCGCCATATCATCTTTTGGAAAAACACTGGAATTAAATCCAAGACACCAGCAAGCCTATTCTGAAATGGCTAACATATATTTTGGTTTAAAAAACAAAAAGAAAGCACTTGAAATAGCTACCGAGGGCCTGCGCTGGATTCCCGACTCAAAGCCTTTACAACGTCAATATAATCGAGCAGGTGGAAAACTTCCGTATCCCACTCCTTATGAAAAGGTCAAATCAACACCAAAAGCCGAAATAAAAGAACAACCAATCCCTGCTAAAGATTCCACAACGCCTGAACCCGCTACGCCCACATTGCCAGAACCCCAAAAGGTTATTGAGACAACGCAATCTTCGCAGACTAAAAACCAAAGTGAACAGCAAATTTCCGAACCAATTGGGTCACCTAAGAATCCTTGGTGCCGTTTCTGTCCCGACACCCCAGCTACTAAAGCAGATCCTTCGCCATCCAATCCTTGAGCAAGCCCCAAAGCCGGGCAGTAACCTCCGGCTTTGCCGCCGCAACATCCTCGTGGCAAGTCGGGTCGTTTTCCAGGTCGTAAAGCCTTAAGAGTTTTCCATCGACCAGCGGTTGATAAACCAGCTTCCAGCGTCCGCTCCGTATCATGCGGTCTTTGGCGGCAATGATCCGAGCCTGGTATTCCGGCTTGATCGCCATCGTTCCGCTACTCGGATCAGGTATTTCAAGCATGTCCAGCAAGTTTGGATAACTAAGGTGGCCCACCGGCATGCCCGGTACCTCGGTTAACCAGATGCCGGTTTCGTAGAAAGCCGGTAATTCTGGCTGTTCGCCGCCCTTCAAAGCTGCGGCAAGTGAGATCCCTTCCATTTCAGGGGGAACGGTCAGTCCCAGCAGCTCCAGAAGGCTGGGTGCCAGATCGACACTGCGGGTGACGCCATCCAAACAGGTACTCGCTTTCATGGATGGACCGGCTATCACCACCGGCACCCGTGCCGAAAAGTCGCCAATGGCCGAATTGCCCTGCCCCCAGGTTTCATGTTCGAAGAATTCCATGCCGTGGTCGCTGTAGACCACCACCAAGGTGTTTTCTGCCAGACCACTGGCTTGCAGGTATTCAAGAATTCGGCCCAACTCATCATCAAAGCTTTTCACGCAACCATCGTAGAGATCGAGAATTTGCTCCAGATCGAACTCCTCGCGCGGTTCGCCCTGGCGGCGAATGATCTCGAACGGGTCGGTCAGCTTGGCCATAGCAAACTTAGAAGGGCCGCGATAGTTGGGGTCAGCATACATCGTGTAATACGGATATTCACTGGAGAAGGGCGGATGCGTGCTGGCCATGAACACATTCAGAAAGAAGGGCTGCGCTTCTGAAGCCAACTCCTCCAGAATCTGCCTGGCGCGCAAGCCCAACTGCCTAGTTAGCGGGACACCGCCCAGGTAATAGATTTCCTCCAGGAAGAATTTGCCGATGCGGTTGGAAAAAAACAGAGACAGAAACAGCCGGATGTCCTTGGGCCCCTGGCGCATGAAGAAACGGATATTCCACTGGTCGCCCGGCAAATCCTGTTCGTCAAAACCAAGGTCAAACTTACCCATATCCGAGCCAGCCCAGTCACTGAGAACCGCCGTGTTGTAGCCCGCATCAGCCAGTAAGCCCGGCAGAGTTGGCAGTCGTATCCTGGTCTGTTCGTCAGTAACAAAGTTGTCGCGCACGCCATGGGTATGCGGCCAGGTTCCTGTCATCAGGGAAAGCAGGCTGGGAGCGGTGCGCGCACAGGGCACATAGCAATGCGTGAGATTGGCTCCCTGCTCGGCCAGACGGTCCAGATTAGGCGTCAGTGAACGCCGATAGCCGGCGTGGCCCAAACGATCCGCGCGCAGGGTGTCGGAGCCGATCATCAACAAATTGGTCCGCTCGCCTGGTAACGCTTTCTTGACAGGCAAGGGTTCACTGTCTTTGATGAAGACTCGATAAAGCAACCACACCAAGCTATGAAGGATGGCAATACCGAGTGCTGAGTAAACAGCGCCTTGTCCCAGCAGCGCAGCAACCCCCACGGCCAACCACAGAGAATAAACACCGACCAACAGAAAGCCGGACCCCGCAAGTCGATTTGGCGAAAGCAGCGCCCAAAGTGGGTAGAAACGATGAATAGCGTAGTGAGACGAGGCAACAATCACACCCGGCGAGTCATGTAGCACGCGGCAGAATTGAAAGAATGACAGCACGCTTAGCGATAAAACGGCAGCCACACCAACCGCCATCTTGGAATAGGCCAGACCAAAAATGGATAAGCCCAATAGATAGGCCAGCACACCGGGAAATGCGAGCAGGTTGGCGATGAGAAAAGCCGCCAGGGTTAGCCGGGCCAAGCTGAATACCAAATAAACCCGATGATGCGTAAGCACCTCCCGCCGCACCGGCCCGGTCTGGCTGAAGTCAATCAAAGACTTCGCCAGCAGTAACAAAGCAAATACGAAAGCCACCAGCCCTACCACATTGCTAGCCTGGATTGCTAGAGACAGAAAACTCAGATCATCCATGGCAGCGTAGAAATTTAGTAGCAGCCAGCGCAGGAGCAGCTTCAGCAGCGATCGAAGGTTTCATCAATCTCACTGCCGACTTCGCGGTTGAAGCAGCGCGTAGAAAGAATCTAAAGATTTTCATGGTTTTCTAATTTAGAGCTTTTGTTTTGTAATAACAGCAACTAGCAAGCTGATTATTAACCGGCCATGTTGCATTGGTGCCAGCGATAACGCATGCAATAGATCAGTAAGCGCCTGCGAAGTCTGGCCTTTCCTATAAGCCCACTTGGCATAATCGGTCAGCATACTAGCGTAGGCTTTGCGCCAGAATCCACCGCGCAGATTCGAGGGCAGTAGGCTGCGGTTCTTGCGCATGACCTGAATAGCTGCAGAACGCATCACAGTCAGATTGCCGCTCATACTGGCCGCGCTCTTTTCAATACATACCAGAACTTCGTCGATGCAGGCAAAGCCACCCAATGCTGCCAGCCGCATCCACATGTCGATATCTTCCAGGCTGCGCAGGCTTTCATCAAAACCACCAGCCAGAGAGAACGCTTCGCGCTTTGCCAGAACAGCAGAACCGCTGCCCGCGACATAAGCGTTAGCTGAAAAAATGGACTCCAGCGTGGATGCTATCCCCACACCGCAGCGCCAGTCGGCCAACCGCTCCCCCGCAGGTGTTTGCACGGCGCTGGCGGTGGAACAGAACAGCAATTCCGGACGAGCCGCCATCAGCGCAACCTGGCGCGTCAGTTTCGCGGATATCCACCAATCATCGGCATCTAGAAAAGCCACAAACGCCCCCTGCGCGGAGGAAATTCCGGCATTGCGCGCACTGGACAGACCGCCATTCGGCTTGCTGATTACTTGAATGGCATCACCATAACCAGCGAGGATGGCTGCAGTATCGTCCAGACTGCCATCGTCAACTACGATCAACTCGAAGTCGCGAAAATCCTGCGCCAGCACGCTATCCACTGCCCGGCGAATGCACCAGGCTGAGTTGTAGGCCGGTATGACGACGGAAACGAGTGGCATTGGATTCATAAACTCACTTCAAAAGCGGCTTCAGTTGCGATAACGCTCGGCGCCAATTCAACGACTTTCGTGGCGGAAGTCGCTCCTAAGGGTACTTTTACATTAATTGCTAAGGTCATAACCCAACTGCTCCATCATCGGCTTGATCATCGGCACGATGCGCTCGATGGCTTCCGGGTTGTGATCCTTCCATTTCTGTTTTTTGGGCTTGCCCTTGACGATACTAGTGGGGACAAGGTGGGCGCAACGCTCGCGTAGCGCTCCTTCAAAGGGGATATCCAATTGCTCAAACGCATCCTTGAACATCTCAACCGGCCGTTCGAACAGGTCTTCGTAACTTAGCTGAATCCAACGCTCTTCAGGTATCAGTCGCTTGCCCTCAAGCGCCAAGCGATTGGCGGATATCCACTGATAGGCGCATACCTCTTCCAAGCTAGCTTGGTTGTAATCCCGCCAGCCGGGCGGCAAGAAGAAATGCCACTCCTTGAATTCGCCATTGTTGATCGCCACAGGCTCTGGAAAAGGGCCGAAGAATTGCGTGAGATGGAATGCGCCATCTGTACGCCCCAGACGCCAACCATCAATCATCGAACTGATGTTGTCGCGGCCGTCGCGTTGAATGAACACATAGCGGGCGTTTGGAAACAGCGCGTTCAGATAAGGAACGCGCAACGTGTTGATACAGGTTTTATCCAGCACCAATCCATTTCCAAGCCGTTGATAGAAGAATCGCAGCGCTGCGGCCCTGTGTTCCGGTCGAGCCTGCTCAGCCCCTGCAGCTTCTGAGAGCCAACCGTTGTTAAGCGGGCCATATAGGCCATTCCAGAACTCGGGTATTTCAACACCTAAGCTGAGGAATTGAGATGCGGCAGCAAGAGTTTCATAGGTGACAGTGGTACCAGAGCGGGAACAGCCAAGGACAAATACAGGATCGGGTTGTATAGGGTGCGTCAAATTCCAATATTGGCCAAGCAGCGCTTGGCGCAGTGCGCGAATATTTTTGGCGCGGATTTCTGGATCAAATATTTTTCGTAGTTTGTTTTGAATTAGCACTTCGAAACCTTGTTTGTTTACGTTATTTATTATTGAAAGTGTTTCTCAATAATCCGGTTGCCTTGGACAACAAAAGGTTTTTCCAGATATTTGTAACTGTAGCCCGCGAGCCAAAAGGTCAGTAATGTACTGACGCCGAAATTTATAAGGAGGGACAGGTTGCCCCCAAATATTCCGGTAAACCCCTTGTCGAGCAAAGGCGCCAGATGCCAGCTAGCAAGAAAATGGAATATATACATGGAGTAACTTCTGCGGCCGATTTCGATGATGATCTGAGGAATGCGTTTCAGTTTCGCCAAGTGCAGTCCAACAAAACAGAACAGCAAACCGCTGGTGGCCGGTAGCAAAAGGAAGCGGACGGGTTGAAAGCGCCAGTAATACCAGAGCGAAAAAAACGCAAACAAACATACGAACAATCCAATAGTTTGTAAACGATACTGGATGTTATTGCGCAGGCGATACAACAAGAATCCACTCAGGAAAACGGGCAGCTGAACCAGAATGTTGAAATAGGTAAAACTATTGTTGCTTACATAAAGCAAACCAGACAGAACTAGGCAAAGCAGGACAATAACATGACCAACCCAAGCCAGCAGAATGCTGCGCGTGCTATCCAACCACCAGTATAGAATTGGAAAACTCAGGTAAAACAACACTTCCGTGCCGATCGACCAGCCACCGGGAACCACGTTGTTGTTGGCCTGTGGAATCAATCCATGCAACAGCAGAACATTGGAAAGAATATTCTGGAGTGTATAGTTTTGGTTAAAATCGCAGCAATACCCGAGATAAACCTCTCGATAAGCGCTTACCAAAAAATACAAGAGAATACCGATTAGGTAGAGCGGCGCGATTCTGAACCAACGGCGTACTAGGAATGCCAAGAGCCGATGTTTTTCATCGAGTCTCTGTTCGTATGACAGGCAAAGTGTCAACGCACTAGAAACGAAAAACAATTGCACGCCAAACTGACCCAATGCAGCATTCATTACGACAGGCGTTTTATCGGCAATCGATATCGAGGTGTGTACCAGAATAACCAAGAGTATGGCCAATCCTCGCATGGCATCTATGTATGCGTATTTCTTCGTATCCTTCACGATCAGGCCATGTAGAAAAAATTCACCACTATCGTTTTGCCAAGAATTGAGTACTTTTGAGTCAACGCGAATTTAATGCACGAATAAACATGTCTTCGCTGGCTTTTACACCTTCCATACGATACAGCGGGATACCGCCAAGTAGCGCACTTACCTGGCTGAAACTACTGTAGTAAGTACCGATGACGCTTTGGCAACGGGAAAGTAGCTGCATCTCGATGAGCGCATCGGTGACTTCTGTAGTCCGCCAGCTCGTAGGTGCTTGGATGCCAAGCATCGATTTGATGCGACCGAGCAGCTGAAGCCCCCTGCCTTGCTTGTCGTAATAGGTGCGCACATGATGCACAAAACCTTGTTCATCGAATGCTTTCTGGTACATGACAATATCTGGAAAATCTATCCGCAACCGACGCGAGATTTCCTGATTGTCCGTGCAAAGGAAAACACCTTTGTTTTGCGACGCCAATTCTCGAATGACTGTCTCAAACCCATTCAGGCGTGACACCTTTTCTGGCACGAAGTGGGGGTCGTTTTTGATCCACCAGTCATAAGCATGCACATTGTCGGTCATGCGAATATGCAAGCCTGTGCACTGGTCAAGATTATGCGCTTGCGCAAATGCATCAATGCGGGAGCGCAATTCCTGGTGAGGCCTCAACGTACGCAGATACTTGATAGCAACATGCGAAAACGCCTCAAGAGTGCAAAGCGTCTGTGCATATTGTTGCCAGATTTCAGTAAACCAGACTGATGAATAGTAGTACCGTTCGGGATGGCTCGCTTTGCGGGCCGCAGCCTCTTCGGCATCAATCAGCTTTACGTCTTCCCAGCCTGTAATCTCGAACAAATCTGTGAATTCTGCATCGCATCCACCATCCCTGGACCAATGCACCAACATCGGGATCTGCAGGAAGTCGGCCAAGGCGCGAAAACCAACCAAGGCGCGCAGTCGGTTGCCCAGTCCATCCTTGGCGGCAAAAACCAGGACGTTGTCATTCATGCGAGAAAGTCCGCATAGGCGTGCGCCAAACCTGCCCTGAAATTGGTGTTGGCTAACCAACCAAGGTTGTGCAGTCGAGAAACGTCCATGAGCTTGCGTGGGGTGTCGTCAGGTTTGCTGGTGTCGAAAACGATCTCGCCGCTGAAACCGACCACGATTTGCACAGTATCCGCGAGTTCCTTGATGCTGAGGTCTTCGCCAACGCCAATGTTGACAACGGGTAGCATGAACACGCCGATCTTGGCTTCGTCGCTACCCAGCAGGGTGCTGAACCATTCGTCCGGCAAATTCATGAAAAAAACGCAGGCATCAGCCATGTCTTCGCTATAGAGGAATTCGCGCTTGTGTGTGCCGGTGCCCCAGACGGTGACGGCTGCGGCGTTGTTTTGTTTGGCTTCGTGAAACTTGCGAATGAGGGCTGGAATTACGTGGCTATTTTCTGGGTGATAGTTGTCGCCGGGACCGTACAGGTTAGTGGGCATGACGGCGAGGTATTGGGTACCGTATTGCCGGTTGTAGCTCCAACACATTTCTACGCCGGCGATCTTGGCCAGAGCGTAGGGGCGGTTGGTCGCTTCGAGCGGGCTAGTGAGGAGGTATTCCTCCTTCATGGGCTGCGGGCAGAGCTTGGGGTAGATGCAACTTGAGCCAAGGAACAACAGCCGCTTTACGTTGTTTTGGTTCGCGGCGTGGATGAGATTGGTCTGGATGGCGAGGTTGTCACGGATGAACTCCGCCGGGTATTCGTTGTTGTCGAGGATGCCGCCGACTTTGGCTGCGGCGATGAATACGTAGTCCGGCTTTTCCAGGGAGAAGAAGGATTCGACGGCTATCTGGTTGGTGAGGTCGAGTTCGGCGTGGCTGCAAGTGAGGAGGTTGCCGTAACCCTTTGCTTGCAGGTTGCGCAGCAGCGCGGAACCGACCAGGCCGCGATGGCCGGCGATATAGATTTTTGCAGTGGAGTGCATGCGCCTTACTCGTTGTAATCCATGGCTTTGTAGCCGTGCTTTTTGACCAGTTCGTCGCGTTCAGCGGATTTCAGGTCTTCGCGCACCATTTCGGCAACCAGTTCATCGAAGCTGATCTTTGGTGTCCAGCCGAGTTTGGCTTTGGCTTTGGCAGGGTCGCCGAGCAGGGTTTCGACTTCGGTGGGGCGGAAATAACGCGGGTCGACAGCAACAATGGGTTTCAAGGTGCAAGGTTCAGGGGTCATGTTGTTGGCTTCGGGGGTGTTACTTGCCCCTTGCCCCTTTCCCCCTGAAACCAGATAGGCTTTCTCATCAACGCCTTCACCTTCCCAGCGGAGCTGCATGCCAAGTTCCTTGGCGGCGGCGTTGACGAAGTCCCTGACTGAATATTGCACGCCGGTGGCGATGACGAAGTCTTCCGGCTGGTCCTGTTGCAGCATCAACCATTGCATTTCGATGTAATCCTTGGCGTGTCCCCAGTCGCGTTTGGAATCCATGTTGCCGAGGAACAGGCAGTCTTGCAGGCCGAGTTTGATGCGCGCCAGGGCGCGGGTGATCTTGCGGGTGACGAAGGTTTCGCCACGAATCGGGCTTTCGTGGTTGAACAGGATGCCGTTGCAGGCATACATGCCATACGCTTCGCGGTAGTTGACGGTGATCCAGTAGGCGTACAACTTAGCGCAGGCGTAGGGGCTGCGCGGGTAGAACGGGGTGGTTTCCTTCTGCGGGATTTCCTGCACCAGACCGAACAGTTCGCTGGTACTGGCCTGGTAGAAGCGGGTTTTCTTTTCCAAGCCGAGAATGCGGATGGCTTCCAGGATGCGCAGAGAGCCGAGGGCGTCGGAGTTGGCGGTGTATTCGGGTTCTTCGAAGCTGACGGCGACGTGGGATTGCGCGGCGAGGTTGTAGATTTCGTCCGGCTGCACTTGTTGAATGATGCGAATCAGGCTGGAACTGTCGGTGAGGTCGCCATGGTGCAGGATGAATTTGCGCCCGGTTTCGTGTGGGTCTTGGTAGAGATGGTCGATGCGGTCGGTGTTGAACAGCGAGGTGCGGCGTTTGATGCCGTGTACTTCATAGCCTTTGTCGAGCAGGAATTCCGCCAGATAGGCGCCATCTTG